>JAJZVE010000970.1 GCA_021845835.1 Pseudomonadota bacterium
TCCTACGGCGTGATGCGCGCGGCCGATGTGCTGCAGGCCTTCCCCGTGTTCGTGTTCGCGATCGCGCTGGTGGCGAGCCTTGGCCAGAGCATCCAGACCGTCGTGCTGGCGATCGCATTCGTCAACGCCCCGATCTATCTGCGCCTGATGCGCGCGCAGGTCATGTCGATCCGCGAGATGCGCTATGTCGAGGCCAGCCTCGTCGCCGGCCTGTCCGACCTGCGCACGATCTTCCGGCATATCGTGCCGAATGCGATGGGGCCCGTGCTGGCGCAACTGTCGGTCAATGTCGGCTGGGCCATCCTGCTGACCGCCGGACTGAGCTTCGTGGGGGCCGGCGTGCGCGCCCCGACGCCCGAGTGGGGCAGCATGATCGCCAGCGGCTTCCAGAACGTCGTCACCGGCCAGTGGTGGCCGTCCGTGTTCCCCGGCCTGGCGCTCGCGCTCAGCGTGTTCGGCTTCTCGCTGGTGGGGCTCAGCATCGAGGTGTTCGCCGATCCCGTGAAGCGCCGCACGCTGCTGCGTGACCTGGAGGCGGCGCGCCTGCGTGACGATGCACGCGCCGCGCCCGGCATGGCCGGTGGCGCGCCATGAACATCCTTGCCTTCATCGGCCGGCGCCTGCTGTTCATCGCACCGCAGCTCCTGGGCATCGTGCTGGTCAGCTTCCTGCTGGTGAAGTCGATTCCCGGCGATCCGGCGGTGCTGATGCTCGGCCCGACCGCGACGCCGGAGGCGATCGCCTCGCTGCGCCGCAATCTCGGCCTCGACCACTCGCTGCCGGTGCAGTTCTGGATCTACCTGCAGCATCTGGTGCATGGCGATCTCGGCACGTCCTGGCAGACGACGCGGCCGGTGGTGGAGGATCTGCTGCAGCGCTTTCCCGCCACGCTTGAACTCGTCACCTTCGGGCTGATCCTCGCCGTCGTCATCGGCATCTCTCTTGGCCTCGCCTCGGCGTTCAACAGCCGCGGCATGCTGGCGCGGATCGCCGACTTCTACGGGCTGGGCGCCGGGTCACTGCCGGACTTCTGGCTTGCCCTGGTGCTGATCTTCGTCTTCTACACGCTGCTGCAATGGGTTCCGGCGCCGCTCGGGCGGATCGACATCGCGGTCATCCCGCCCCAGCCGATCACCGGCTTCCTGACCATCGACTGCCTGCTTGCCGGCGACTGGGAAGCGCTGCGGTCGGCGCTCGGGCATCTGCTGCTGCCGGTGCTGACGCTCGGCCTGATCAACGCCGGGCCGATCCTGAAGATGACGCAATCCACGATGGAGAAGATGCTGCAGTCGGATTTCAGCCATTACGAGGTGCTGTGCGGCATTCCACACCGCCTCGTGGTGCGGCATGCGCTGCGCAACGCCCTGCCATCGGTGGTGACGATCGTCAGCGTGCTGTACGGCTACCTGATCGGGGGCGCGGTACTGGTTGAAATCGTGTTCAGCTGGGGCGGCGCCGGGCAATACGCGGTGCAGGGCGTGCTCAACTCCGACCTGTACCCGGTGCTGGGGTTCGTCCTGTTCTCCGCGATCTTCTCGTTGTTCGTGTATCTGGTCGTGGACATCATCTACTTCACCATCGACCCGCGGATCGGACATTGAAGCCCGACATGGCGCCCCCGGTGCAGGCCGCGCCGGACCCAAACCCCGCCCGCGCGGCGGCGCTTCAGATCAGCGGGCTGCGGGTCGAGTTTCCGACGCTCTCCGCACGGCCGAACGTGGTCATCCGGGACCTCGACCTGTCGATCACAGCCGGCGAGATCGTCGGCCTGGTCGGGGAATCGGGCGCCGGCAAAACCACGCTCGCGCGCTCGATCCTGAAGCTGCCGCCGGCACCCGGGCGCA
This sequence comes from Pseudomonadota bacterium, assembly GCA_021845835.1. The sequence goes on from JAJZVE010000970.1 coordinate 1,845, forward strand.
TCGCCGCCGGCAGCGTGCGTTTCGGCGGGCTCGACCTGCTGCGGCTGCCCGAACGCGAGTTGCAGCGGATGCGCGGGCGCGACCTGTCGATGGTGGTGCCGAACCCGCGCGGCGAGCTCAACCCGCTGCTGACGGTCGGCGAGCAGATCGCGAACATCGCGCGGGTGCATCTGGGCAAGGACGGCAGATCGGCGCAGGCCGCCGCGCTCGACATGCTGCGCGCGGTGCAGATCCCCGATCCCGCGCGCCGGATGAAGGCGTACCCGCACGAACTGTCCGGCGGCATGGCGCAGCGCGTGGTGATCGCGATCGCGCTGATGTGCTCCCCGCGCTTCATCATATCCGACGATGCCACCAGCGGCCTTGATGTCACCGTCCAGGCGCAGATCCTGGCCTTGCTGCGGCAACTGGCTCGCGAACGCGACAGCGCGATGCTGTTCATCACGCGCGACGTCGGCATCGCCGCCCATTTCTGCGATCGCGTCGCCGTGATCTACCGTGGCGAAATCATGGAGGTCGCGACGCGCGAGCAGCTGTTCCTCGGTCCGCGCCATCCCTATACGGCGATGCTGCTTGCCGCATTCTCCCACAATCCACGGCTGCGCCGCGGCTGGACCAGTCCGGACACGACACAGCCGCCCGCGAACGGCCAGGCCGGCTGTATCTACGCCGACCGCTGCCCGCGCGCGCAGGCGCATTGCCGGTCGGTGGTGCCGATGCTGGATGAGGTGTCTGCGGGCCATTTCGCGCGCTGCCACTTTCCGCTGGAGCCGAGATGAGCGCGATCCTGGAAGTCCAGGGCCTCTTCAAGCGATTTCCGATCGCCGGATCGCGCAGCGTTGTGCAGGCCATCAACGGCGTGTCGTTCGCGATCGGCCCCGGCGAGACGCTTGTCCTGTTGGTCGAGAGCGGCTCCGGCAAGACCA
>JAJZVE010000971.1 GCA_021845835.1 Pseudomonadota bacterium
CCGCTATGCCCCGGGCGGCGGCGCGAAGCCGCGCCAGGACGCCTCCAGCAGCGCCGCGACGGCGATCGTGGTGCGGTCGCCGTGCAGCGGCCCGACGATCTGCACGCCGATCGGCAGCCCCGCTTGCGACAGGCCGATCGGCGCCACAGTCGCGGGCAGATGGAACGCGCCGGTGATGCCGGGCCAGAACAGCATGTCGTTGTACGGCACGCTGCGGCCGTCGATGGTGACGCGGCGCTCGGAGGTTTCGCCCTGCTGCATGTGCGGCAGTGCCGGGGTCGCGATCACCGGGCACAGCAGCACGTCCCATTCGCGGAAGAACGCGCCCCAGACGCGGCGCAGCTGATGGCGCCGCTCGTTCAGCCGCAGCCAGTCGCGATGCGGCAGGTCGGTCGCGCGCAGCATGATCGCGTCGGCGCTCGGCTCGTCCGGCCGCAGCCGCGCCCTGGCGGCGCGGCGTTCCGCCACCGTCGCATCGGTCATGCGCCCGCTCAGGGCGGCGTCCAGCAGCGCGAGGTAGAGATGCCACGCCTCGGTCACGTCCAGGTCGGGCCGGGCGACGCGGCCGATCTCGGCCCCCTCGGCGGCCAGATGGTCGGCCAGTTGCTCGATCAGCGCGACCGTCTCGGCATCGGTCGCGTGCCCCGGCTCGTGCGACCAGACGGCAATGCGCAGCTCGCCGAGATGGGTGGTGCGCGGCGCCGGCAGCGTGACGGCAAGGCCGCTGTCCGACGGGTCCGGCCCCGCGATCGCGTCCAGCGCCAGCGTCAGATCGCGCGCCGAACGGGCCAGCGGGCCGATCACCGAGATGTCGCTCATGGCGACGGCGCCGGCCATCGAATGGCCGTGCGGCGGGCACAGGCCCCAGCTCGGCTTGTGGCCGAACAGGCCGCAGTAATGCGCCGGCACGCGGATCGAGCCGCCGATGTCGCTGCCCAGTTCCAGCCCGGCCAGTCCCGCGGCACAGGCCGCGGCGCCGCCGCCGGAGGAGCCGCCCGGCGTGTGCGCGGCGTTCCACGGATTGGCGGTCGCGCCGTACACCGGATTGTAGCTCTGCCAGTCGGCGAGGCCGACCGGTACGTTGGTCTTGCCGAACACCACCGCGCCCGCCTGCTCCACCCGCGCGACCGCCAGCGCGTCGGCGGCGGCGCGATGGTCGCGCCGCCCGGCATAGCCCCAGGTGGAGGGCAGGCCGGCGACATCGAAGCTTTCCTTCACCGTCATCGGCACGCCGAACAGCGCCCCGCCCGCCGCGCGCGAACCGTGATCGAGCAGCCGCGCGCGGGCGCGGGCACGTTCCAGGTCGGTCGCGACGATGGCGTTGAGGCGCGGATTGAGCCGCTCGACGCGGGCGAGGACATGGTCGAGCAGTTCCAGGCAGCCGATCTCGCCGGCGCGCGTCAGCTCGGCGAGACGCCAGGCAGGCAGGAACTCCGGTTCCATCGCACCCTCCGCATACGGCCGAACCTTCCTCCTCGCACCCCGCGCCGCCGCCGGCAAGACACCGATGGGCGCCGCTCAGGCCCGCCGCGTGACGCGGAAGCGCGGCAGGCGGAAGGTGGCGCGGGCGCGGTTGATGCGCAGCAGCAGCGCGGCATCGGCCTCGGCGTCCTGGCGGCCGACACCGTTCGCCCGCCCCCAGGCCACCGCATCCTCCAGCGGCAGGTCCACCACGTCGAGCGTCCGCGCCAGTTCCGCCGCCTGCCGCTCGGCCATGCTCGGCAGCCCGTCGCGGGAGACCAGCACCAGCGGACGCGGCGGCTGTCTGGGGCCGGGCCAGCACAGGCGGCGGGCGAGCGCGCCGATCGCCTGCGCGCACAGATCGGGCGGGCCGGGCAGGCGGACGAGGGCGACCAGGATGTCGGCCTCCTCGGCGCCCTTGCTCCACAGCCGCCGGGCAAGGTCGATGCGCGCCGGCGTCCAGAACGGCGGCGCGTCGTGCTCGCTGTGCGTCGCGCCCGACAGCACCTGCGACGTCGCAAGGCGGGAATCGGGCGGGGCGGCGAAGATGGTGGGAACATGGTTCACGGCGCTTGCTCCCGGTCAGGTCGACGAAATTGAGACGAGGCCGCGCGAGCGGACGACACATCCATCGGATTACAGTCACAAGCCCGTTCACGCAGCGTCCATTTAGACTGCTGCCGCAAATAATGTGACAGGGAAACCTAATGGATCGCTTCCGGCCGAACCTTATTCGGCGATCCGGGGAATTTGTCCTTGCCTGTTCTGGCAAAATTCATCCGCCGACCCGGCGGGTACGCCGGGGGTCAAGGTCGCCGGTCGAAGCTGGGCGGGTTCCTGGGGAACTGACCGGGCGTCCGCGCCGGGTTTCCTGATTTGTTCAGACCAGCCGCACGCGCAGCGTGCGCTCGCCGGCGGCTTCGGGCGGCGGTTCCACGGCCACGGCGCGACGCTCATAGGTCAGCCGGCAAACGCCGACCTGCAGCGTCGCCCCCGGCGCCAGCGGCACGCTGCCGACGACGCGGCTGCCATCGACCAGCGTGCCGTTGGTGGAATTGAGGTCGGTGAGCAGCGCCGCCCCCTCCCGCAGCTCCAGCCGGCAGTGCTGGCGCGAGACCTCGCTGCCTGGCAGCAGCAGCTCGCACGGCGGCAGGCGGCCGATGGTCAGCCCGGACGCCGGGATGGCCACCCGGCGCGGCGGCGCCCCCGGCATCACCACCACCAGCTCGTGCCGCAACTGCGCGGCCGCGCCCGGTGCCGCCGCGGCGGCGGCCAGCTCGCGGGCCAGCGCCGGCAGCGCCGCGGCG
>JAJZVE010000972.1 GCA_021845835.1 Pseudomonadota bacterium
GCGCCATCGCCGCCGGCCTGCTGCAGGTCGCCAAGTATCTGAAGCTGCCGCAGCAGCAGATGGACGACCTGGTCCGCCTGGCCGCCGACGTGCAGCCCAGGCAGCAGGGCCGCATCAGCGCCAGGAACCTCGCCCGGCTGCGCCAGTTCGACGACCCCGCCATGCGCCGCCGGCTGCTCGAGCTGTCGAAGACCCTGATGAAGCGGGCGGAGAAGGCCAAGAAGCGCACCAAGCGCGTGGCGCAGATGGCCCTGAAGGCGGTCGCCATCGAGGTGCTGCTGCACATCCCGTTGCGGTTGAAGAATTTGGCCAATCTCCGCCTCGGCGAGCATCTCAAGGGCGACGGCAGCCGGGCGGGGCGCATCACCCACCTCGTCCTCAGGACGGACGAGACCAAGAACGAGGCCGACCTGGAATGGTCGGTCGGGCCGGAACTGGCCGCCGTCCTCGACCACTATTGGCGCCAGTTCCGCCCGTTGCTGGCGGTCGAGGGCAGCACCTGGCTGTTCCCGGCGCCCCCGCCGCGCGACGCGCCGCTGACCGACGACACCCTCCGCTATCACCTCGTGCGCGCGGTGCGCGAAGAGGTCGGCGCCGAGAGCAATCCGCATCTGTTCCGTTCGTTGCTGGCGCGGCTGATCCTCGAGCACACGCCGGATGCGCTGGAGGACGTGCGGCATCTGCTGGGCGACAAGTCGCTCGGCACGGTGCTGCGCCACTATGCGTCGATCGAGCCGGCGCAGGCGGCGCGGCGGCATGCTGAGCGGCTGCGCCAGTTGCGCCTCGACGGTGGCCAGCGGACCAGGCTGCCGAAGCGCGCGCCGCGCCCGCAGGGAGGCCGGTGATGACGCGGCTGATCGGCGCCCCGGCCAATACCTGCCTGCGCCCGGCCGACTGGCCGGAAGCGGACCGGCGGGCCTGGGAACGGGCCATCGCGCCGCCGCGCGGCCCGTTCCGTTCCAAGGGCGGCGGCCGCGCGCGCAACCCGGCCACCCAGCGTAAGACCGAACGCGGCTATGGCAGCTGGATCTTCTTCCTGCGCCAGCACGGCCAGCTCAACCCGATGGAGACGCCGGCGCAGCGCGTCACGCCGGAGCGGCTCGATGCCTATTTCCTGCACCTGACCGGCTGCGGCAACGCCGACTACACGGTCATCGCCCGTTTCGCCGAGTTGAAGACGGCGCTGCGGTGGATGCAGCCGGAGGGCGATTTCCGCTGGATCATGCGGCCGAACGGCGTGGCGCTGCGCGATCTGTTGCCGATGCGTCGGCGCGAGGTGCTGGTGCCGGACACTGCCGTGCTGCTGCAGTGGGCGCAGGACCTGTTCGCCGAGGGGCTGGCGCATCGGACCGCCCGCGGCCGGCGCGCCCTGGTGCGCGAGGCGGCGATGATCGCCCTGCTGACCGTGTGCGCCCCGCGTCTGCGCGCGATGACCGCGCTGCGTCTGGGGGTGCATCTGCGGCGCCAGGGCGAGGAATGGGTCCTCGACCAGACCCCGGCCATCACCAAGACGGAGACCGCGCTGACACTGCCGGTCGCCGCGGCGGCGGGGACGATCCTCGACCGCTACGTCGCCGTCGAGCGCCGCGAGTTGCTCGGCGATGCCGAGAGCGACGCGCTGTGGATCGCCGCCGGCGGCCGGCCGCTTGCCTACGAGACGGTGTCCAAGCGCATCCGCGTCCGGGCGCGGCAGCGCTTCGGCGTGCCGTTCGGGCCGCATCGCTTCCGCACCAGCCTCGCCACCTCGCTCGCCATGCACGCGCCGGACCATCCGCTCGATGCGGCGGCGATCCTCGGCCACGGCAGCCCGGCGACGACCTTGAAGCACTACAACCGCGCCAAGGGGCACCTGGCCGCGCAGCGCTGGAGCGAGCGGCTCAGGCGGATGCGGGCGCGATACCGGGATTGAGCGCGCCGCGACCATCCACGCCGTCAGCTGCACGGTCGCTGGGGCATCGCGGGGCGTGCTGGAGATTCGCCCTACGATCCGTCGTGCCGATGGCGCCGGTTTGTGCTATGTTTCGTGGACCACACGATGACTGTGGGGAGTGCTGCCCATGCGCGCTGTGATCTATGCGCGGTATTCGAGCGAGAATCAGTCGGCGTCGTCGATCGACGACCAGATCCGCCTGTGCCGGGAGTTTGTGGCGCGGCAGGGCTGGACGGTGGCGCAGGTTTATACGGACGCGGCGATCAGCGGCGCGACGGCGCTGCGGCCGGGCTATCAGGCGCTGCTGGCGGGCGCGCAGAAGCGCGGCTTCGACGTGGTGGTGGCGGAGGCGCTGGATCGCCTGTCGCGTGACCAGGAGGACGTGGCTGGTCTCTACAAGCGGCTGCGCTTCGCCGGCATCCGTATCGTCACGCTGGCCGAGGGCGAGATCACGGAACTGCATGTCGGCCTGAAGGGCACGATGAACGCGCTCTTTCTGAAGGACCTCGCCGCCAAGACGCATCGCGGCCTGCGCGGGCGCGTCGAGGCCGGGCGCAGCGGCGGCGGCAATGCCTACGGGTATCGGGTGGTGCGCCGGCTCGGCGCGGACGGTCAGCTGGTCGCTGGCGAGCGGGAGATCAACGTCGCCGAGGCGGCGGTGGTGACGCGCATCTTCCGTGCCTACGCGGCCGGGGTATCGCCCAAGCGCATCGCCTTCGAGCTGAACGCGGAGGGCATTCCCGGCCCGCGCGGCGGCGCCTGGAGCCAGAGCACGCTGAACGGCAACCGCGCGCGCGGCACCGGAGTGCTGAACAACGAGCTCTATATCGGGCGGCT
>JAJZVE010000973.1 GCA_021845835.1 Pseudomonadota bacterium
CCCCCTCCCGCCAGGCACCGCAATTCGCCCTGCTGTCCACGTTCCAGGGCGTGGCGGTGGAGGCGCTGTCGGATCGGCTGACCCTGCGCCCGCGCCCCGACGGCTTCGTGCTGGCCGCCGCCGGCGGGGCGCTGGCGGTCACGCCCGGCAGCGTCGCCACCGCCGGGCTGGCCGACGCGGCGCTGCTGACCCGCCGCTTCAACCTGCCGTCCCTGCCCCGCGCCGCGCTCGCCGCGCGGTTGCGGCGCGAGCTTGCCGCCGCCGCCCGCCTTCCCCCGCTCGCGCGCGGGAAGGCGCTGCGGCGGGCGGCACGCAGCATGCTGGGCCTCGGCATGGCCGCCGAGGCCGGGGCGGTGCTGCACCTGGCGGCGGAGGAAGACCCGCAGGAGGCGGCCTCCGCCACGCATGCCGGGTTGGCCGCGATCGCCGCCATGCTCGCCTGGCATCCGCGCCGGGCCGGGGCGATCGAAGATCCGCGCCTGACCGGCAGCGACGAAACCGCGCTGTGGCGCGCCGTGCGCGCGGCGATGCTGCGCCCCGGCTCGCCGCGCGCGGGGGCCGTGTTCGCCGCCACCGCGCCGCTGATCCTCACCTATCCCAAGGTGCTGCGCCGCCGGCTGCTGCCGCTGGCCGCCGAGACCATGATCGCGGCGGGGGAGACCGCGCCGGCGGCGAAGCTGCTCGCGCTGCGCCCGCACGACCCCGCGCTCGCGCTGGCGCGCGGAATGCTGGACGGCGCCACCGGGCGCACCGACGCGGCGCTGGCGATCTACGACCGGCTGGCCGCGGGCGCCGATCGGCTGCTGCGCTTCCGGGCCGCCCGCCGGGCCGTGGCGCTGCGGCTGGCCGCGAAGCGCATCGACGCCGCACGGGCGGCCGACCAGCTTGCGGCGCTGCGCGACGCCTGGCGCGGCGGGGAGCGCGAGCTTGCCCTGCGCGAGGAGATCGCCGGCTTGCGTGATCGCGCCGGACAGTGGCGTCGGGCGCTGGCCACCCTGCGCGGTGCGATCGTGGATTTCCCCGCCGCCCGGCCGGCCCTGCGCGCGCGCATGCGGGCAATGTTCGCCGCGCTGCTGGAAGATCCGCGCCTCAAGACCATGGCTCCGCTCGGCTTCGTCGCCCTGCTCGACGACAACGCCGACCTGCTGCCCAAAGGCGCGGCGGGGGAGAAGATCGAGGCGAGGCTGGCCGACCGGCTGGTGGCGCTCGATCTGCCCGGCCGCGCCGCGCCGGTGCTGGCCCGGCTGATGCGCGCGGCGCCGACGCCGCCCGGCCGGGCGACCTTCGGCGCCCGCCTCGCCGCGCTGCGGCTGCGCGAGGACGATCCGGCCGGGGCGGCACGCGCGCTCGCCGCCTCGGCCGCCGCCGATCTGCCGGCGGCACTGGAGGACCAGCGCGCGGTGCTGGCGGCGCGGGCGGAGGCGGGGCAAGGCAATGTGCCGGGCGCGCTCGCCGCGCTCGATGCGCGCGCGACCCCGGCGGCGGAACTCGCGGCGGCGGCGATCGCCGAGCAGGCCGGGGACTGGCCGGCGGCCGAGAAGGCGCTCACCGCCTATGCCGCCGGCGCCCTGCCGGCCGGGGGAAAGCTCACCCCGGCGCAGCGTCAGCTTGTGCTGCGGCTGGCGACCGCGACGGTGCGGGCGGGGGACGAGGCCGGTCTCGTGGCGCTGCGTGCGGCCGACGCGGCGCGTATGGGCCGGGGATCGTTGGCGGATATGTTCCACCTGCTGACCGATCCGCCGGTCCGCGGCCTGGCCGAACTGCCCCGCGCGGCGGAGCAGGCCGCGCTCGCCGGCCGCCTGGGCGGCGCGCTCAAGGCGGTGCGCTGACCCGCGCGCCGCCGGCCCCATGGCCCGGACGCGACCGGGCCATGCGTTTTTTTACCGTCATGGGGCGAAATACCCCTTGCGCATGGGGGCAGCTTTCCCCAATTTCCGCCGCCTTGGCCGGGCGGGCCTGCGCGGTCGCGCAGCCCACCCAAACGGCCGTCTGCTGGGTGGAACAGGGTACGCAATGAACGCACTCGCTCCTCTGGGGATGGTCTCGGAACTTCCGAGCAGCAACCAGGTCTCCGACGACACCGAGGTGTCGAAGGATTATTTCGTCGTCAAGGACGGCGTGAAGTTCGCCGGCACCCATCTGCTGGTGGACCTGTGGGGCGCGCATAATCTGTGCGATCCCGATATGATAGACCGAACGCTGCGCGAAGCCGCCGAGACCGCGGGCGCGACGATCCTGCACAGCCATTTCCACCATTTCTCGCCGAACGGCGGCGTGTCCGGCGTGGTGGTGCTGGCCGAAAGCCACATCTCCATCCACACCTGGCCGGAACGCGACTTCGCCGCGGTCGATATCTTCATGTGCGGCGCCTGCGATCCGTACAAGTCGCTGCCGATCCTGAAGGCGGCGTTCCGCCCGTCCTCGATCAACCTCGGCGAGCAGCGCCGCGGCCTGATCGTCTGATCCTTCCGCCTTCGCCCATCTGCCCGCAACGCCTCCGCCGATCGCCGGCGGCCGATCGCCAGCCGGGGGCGCCGGCCGGGGGCGCCGGCGGGGGCGTTGCGCTGTCTGGAGACCGCGCCATGACCGCCGATATCTGGGTCAACGAGACCCTCTACCCCGACTGGGGCCAGCGCTTCCGCGTCACCCGCGAACTTGCCCGGGTGAAAAGCGCCTTCCAGGACATCGCGATCCTGGAAACCAGTTCGCACGGGCGCATCATGCTGCTGGACGGCGTGGTGCAGATCACCGAGGCGGACGAGT
>JAJZVE010000974.1 GCA_021845835.1 Pseudomonadota bacterium
ATTGGAGTTGGGGAGCCAGTCGGCGCCGATCAGACCGGACGCCGTCGCCACGGCGCTCTGCGCGTCCGGCAGCGGCCCCACGGCCGCGCTCTGGTCCAGCATTTCCATGCCGCCGATCCCGAAGGACTGCAGCAGGGCGTTCTGTGTCGTGATGGCGCCGCCGGTGCCCTAAATGGTGGTGCGCCGGTGCCGGTCCGCCTGCAGGTGCAGGGCCGTCATTGCCAGGGGCGTGACCAGCGAGATCTCCGCCCCCGTGTCGATCAGCAGCGTGACCGGTTTGCCCTCGATCATGGCGGGCACGCTGATGAACCCGCGCTCGAAAGCGACGGGGATCTCGGCGGCCTTCTGGATCGCGCAGGCCAGCGGCGGTGCCGGGGGCGGCGGCGCTGAGCGGTCCCTGCCGGTGGGCAAGCTGCCAGACGGCGGCGACGGCACCGATGACAGTCACGATGTTGACGAAGACCGCGCTGATGATCCACTGCGCGGTGCCCGATCGCAGACTGGCGATCTCACCGCGCAGATCGCCGCCGAGCTTCGCGATGTCGCCTTTGAGTTCCGCGCGCAACGCCGCGATGTCGCCCTGCACCCCGGCGATGTCGCTCCTGGTCGCGATTTCTCCGGAAAATGTCTCGGCGAGGGCGGCGGCAGCACCGTCGGTCTGATCATGCGTGAAGCCGGCGCTTTCGAGGCGGCGGGCGAGCTTCAGGGTGTCGAAGGCCACTGCGGTCATGCGACGAACCTTACCTGTTCAGGCTTTCGCCTGACCGTTATTTGCGCCCAGGATCGCGTGGCGATGGCGGCGATCCGTTCGGGCATTTGCATCAGGGTGTTCCAGGCATCGCGGCAGGCATGGACGATTTCTGGATAGCTGTTCCAGACGCGGTGGCTGAGGAAGTTCGCGCGCAAGAACTCCCATATGTTTTCCATCGGGTTCAGCTCGGGAGCGTACGGGGGCAGCGGCAGCAGCACGATGTTGTCCGGCACCGCCAGCCGCAGCGAGCTGTGCCAACCCGCGCCGTCCAGCACCAGCGGGGCGATGGCGCCGACCGACACCGACCGGCTGATCTCCGCAAGATGCTCGTTCATGGCGTCGACGTTCACCTCCGGCATGATCACCGCCGCCCCGGTTTGCCGCGCCGGGCACACCGCCCCGAACAGCCAGGTCCAGGTGTAGCGTCGGTCGCGCGGGGCCCGCGGACGCGATCCCCGCCGGGCCCACACCCGCGTCAGCGTCCCTTGCTGGCCCACACGGGCTTCATCGGCGAACCACACCTCCACCGGCTTGCCGGCCGCCTCGGCCGGCCCAGCGTCGGTCACGAGGCTGGCAAACTCGCGCTGAAAAGCGCCTGCGCCTCTGGCTGGCTTTGCGGGTGTTGCGGGCGCACCGACATGCGCCGGAATGACAGCTTCCGCAGCAGCCTGCCCACGGTGCGCTCGTGCAGGCTGACGGAAAACTCACGCAGGATCCGAGCCTGCAGGTCGACACAGCGCCAGCGCACCACACCGTCTCGCGCGAGGTCGGGGCCGTCCTCGCCCCATCTCGCGACCCGCCCTCCAACACCAGCGCGAGCGACAGCATCCGGCGCGCCGCTTTCGCATCGCGCGTCCGTGTCGCCGCTCCGCGCAGATCAACCGCCGACAGGTCCAACCGCGTGACCTCAACCGTCATCGCTGCCTCCCTCAATTGGAGACTGCAAATCTCACCCCATCAAGCCGAACCAGGTCACATCCGAGTCAGCGGTCCCGCCGGCTGGTATGATCGCGCTGAATCCGATTGCCGCCGACCGGCACGAAGGTGATGCAATAACCGAAGCCGACAGCAAGACGCAGTGCGTAACCCCTGGCCCATCTTGTCAGCGGTTGGACAAAGCCGCTCCGGCTCGGATGGTTGCTGACATCACGGTCGCGGGATGCTGGATATCTCACGCCGCACCGGCTCAGCGGCACCGCATTTGGGACAGCGCTCCGGATTGCAGGCGCGGCAGAACGCGCGATCGCAGGCCGGGCAAGGACCGAGTGCCGCGGCAACGACGAGATGCAGCGCGTCGTCGCAAACGAGGCGTGGCGGCTCCTGGGAGGCGGTGGCTTCGCATGGCGTCGATTCCAGCCGCCGTGTCAACGGATTCCAGTCCATGGCAATGACCCGATCCGCCTTGCGCCGCCGGATCTGCACCGTGAAGCGATGCACCGGCATCGCCAGATCCAGCGTCTGCACCCATGCGACCGTGACCCGCGTGGCATACTGGCGCGCGAGATCATCGACCTTGGCGCGATACTCGCGCCCGATCGCGTCTGCTCGCTGCTCCTCCCGCCGTCGTCTCGGGTCGCCTTCGGGCAGTGCTGCGGCACGGCGCATCGCCTCGCGGTGCAGATCGTTGTGGTAGAGGTGCAGCCGCTCCTGATCACGACCGAGCCGCCGGCGCAGACCCGTGACGAACGGCCCGAGCGCCAGCTCCAGCCGCGGCGGCAGTGCCCGCGCCGCCAGCGCGAGCAGGCGCGGCCGATCCCAGATCGCGGGCAGATCGGCATCCTTCGGCGGCACGGCATCGGGGTCATCTTCGTCGAGCGCGGCGTCGTCGAGCATGGGCGCGATCGCCGCCGGCAGCGCATCCGCCAGCGCGCCGGTCGCCAGATTGACGGTAAGGTGCAGCATGACGTCGCGCTTTTCGTCCGAGACGGCGGAGGCGCGGAAACTCAGCCGCAGATAGCGCGTCCAGGCCGGCGCTACGCCGAGCAGGCGGAAGGTCGCGTTGTCGAG
>JAJZVE010000975.1 GCA_021845835.1 Pseudomonadota bacterium
CGATCCAGCAGGCGGCGCACGCGGTCGGGGCGCTGCTGATCTTCGACGAGGTGATCAGCTTCCGCCTGGGCTATCACGGTGCCCAGGGACTGTGGCAGGCGGCGCCCGATCTGACGGCGTTCGGCAAGATCATGGGCGGCGGCTTCCCGGTCGGCGCGGTCGGCGGGCGGGCCGAGGTGATGACGGTGTTCGATCCGTCAGGCGGCCGGCCGGCGCTGCCGCATGGCGGCACGTTCTCCGCCAATCCGGTGACCATGCGGGCGGGACGCGCGGCGATGGACCTGCTCGATCCCGCCGCCTTCGCGCGGCTGGACGGCATGGGCGAGCGGGTGCGCGAAGGCATCCGCCGTAGCCTGCGGGATGCCGGCATCGCCGGGCAGGTCACGGGCCTCGGGTCGCTGGCGCGGGTGCATCTGATCGACCGCCCGATCAGCGACTATCGCAGCGCCTGGCTGACACCGGCGGAGACGGCGCGGGTGACGGCCTTGCACCGGCTGCTGCTCGACCGCGGGGTGATCGTCGCCGAGTACGCGCTGATGGCCCTCTCGACGCCGATGACCGACAGCGACCTCGACGAGATCGTCGCTGCCTTCGCCTCCGCGCTGCGGGCACTGCCGGAGGCCGCGTGAGCGCGGCGCGCGACAGGGAAAGCGGGGCGCCAGCGCGCGTGGCAGCGCGAGGCCCCCGGGGGGCGGGTGGATAAGTCGTTCGTGCTGCTCTATCTGAGCGGCCATGACCGATACCCCGCTCGCCCGCATCCGCAACTTCGCGATCATCGCCCACATCGACCACGGCAAATCGACGCTGGCCGACCGGCTGATCCAGGCGACCGGCGCGCTCACCGACCGCGAGATGACCAACCAGGTGCTCGACAGCATGGAGCTGGAGCGCGAGCGCGGCATCACCATCAAGGCGCAGACCGTCCGCCTGTCCTACAAGGCGCGCGACGGCGAGACCTATGAACTCAACCTGATGGACACGCCCGGCCACGTCGATTTCGCCTACGAGGTGTCGCGCAGCCTCGCCGCCTGCGAGGGTTCGCTTCTCGTGGTCGATGCGAGCCAGGGGGTGGAGGCGCAGACGCTGGCGAACGTCTATCACGCGATCGAGGCCGGGCACGAGATCGTGCCGGTGCTGAACAAGATCGACCTGCCGGCGGCCGAACCCGAGCGGGTGCGCCAGCAGATCGAGGACGTGATCGGCCTCGATGCCTCGGACGCGGTTCTCATCAGCGCCAAGACCGGCCTCAATATCGAAGGCGTGCTGGAGGCGCTGGTCACGCGCCTGCCGCCGCCCACCGGCGCGGCCGCGGCACCGCTGAAGGCGCTGCTGGTCGATAGCTGGTACGACCAGTATCTCGGGGTCGTGATCCTGGTGCGCGTCAGGGACGGGCGTCTCAGGCACGGCCAGCGCGTCCGCATGATGTCCACCGGCGCCGTGCATACCATCGATCAGGTCGGCGTGTTCACGCCGCGCATGGTGCCGACCGACGACCTCGGGCCGGGCGAGATCGGCTACATCACCGCCGCGATCAAGACGGTGGCGGATTGCAACGTCGGCGACACGCTCACCGACGACCGCAGCCCGGCGGCCGAGCCGCTGCCCGGCTTCAAGCCTTCGGTGCCGGTGGTGTGGTGCGGCCTCTATCCGACCGATGCCGACGATTTCGAGAAGCTGCGCGACAGCCTCGCCAAGCTCAGGCTGAACGACGCCAGCTTCCACTACGACCCGGAGACCTCGGCGGCGCTCGGCTTCGGCTTCCGCTGCGGCTTCCTCGGCCTGCTGCACCTGGAGATCATCCAGGAGCGGCTGGCGCGCGAATTCGACCTGGACCTGATCGCCACCGCACCGTCGGTGGTCTATCGCCTCTATCGCAGCAACGGCACCGTGGAGGAACTGCACAATCCGGCCGACATGCCGGACGGCAGCGTCATCGATCATATCGAGGAGCCGTGGATCAAGGCGACCATCCTGGTGCCCGACGAGCATCTCGGCGCGGTGCTGACGCTGTGCAGCGAGCGGCGCGGCCAGCAGGCGGACCTGACCTATGTCGGCAACCGCGCCATGGCGGTGTACCGGCTGCCGCTGAACGAGGTGGTGTTCGACTTCTACGACCGGCTGAAATCGGTCAGCCGCGGCTATGCCAGCTTCGACTACCAGATGGACGGCTATGCCGAGAGCGATCTGGTGCGGATTTCCATCCTGGTGAACGGCGATCCGGTGGACGCACTGTCGTTCATCGCGCATCGCGCTGCCGCGGAGGCGCGCGGGCGGGCGATCTGCGTGAAGCTGAAGGACCTGATCCCGCGGCAGTTGTTCAAGATCGCGATCCAGGCGGCGATCGGCGGGCGGGTGATCGCGCGCGAGACGATCGGGGCGCTGAGCAAGGACGTGACCGCCAAGTGCTACGGCGGCGACATCACGCGCAAGCGCAAGCTGCTGGAGAAGCAGAAGGAAGGCAAGAAGCGGATGCGCCAGTTCGGCAAGGTGGAGATTCCGCAGAGCGCGTTCCTGGCGGCGCTGAAAATGGATGCCTGACCGCAATCGTCCCCCGCTTGCGCCGGCGGGTCCGGCTGGTATTTTCCCGGCGAGCCGGAGGGATGGCCGAGCGGCTTAAGGCGCACGCTTGGAAAGCGTGTGTACGTTAACAGCGTACCGTGGGTTCGAATCCCACTCCCTCCGCCAGCAACCGCGAAAATCAAACGGTCGGGCAGGCGGCTCCGGCCAGTCCGCACATGGTCCAGAAGATCGCCCGG
>JAJZVE010000028.1 GCA_021845835.1 Pseudomonadota bacterium
GCCTCGGCGATGATCGGGTTGAACGCCGAGCGGTACAGCGTGGCGTCCATCTCGTCGGCGATCTGCTCCAGCCGGCCCTTCAGGATGGCCAGAGTGACGGCTGCAATGCTGACGGCTTCGCTCATGTGGCGGCCCCGTCGCTGCCGCCGCGTTCGTAGCGGCGCCCGCGCTCCAGCATGGCAGGCGTACCGATCACCGCGTTCAGCGCGTTGAAGTCGAACATGCGCGCGGCGAACGGCGCGTTGCTGCCGTGCCGCGCCAGCGAGGCGTAGTACTCCTGCGCGGTGTGGGCGAGGGCGCGCACGATGCCGCCGGGGAAGATCACCAGCCGGAAGCCGATCGCGCCCAGTTCGCCGGCCGAGGCAAGCGGGGTTGCGCCGCCCTCCACCATGTTGGCCACCAGCGGCCGCACGGACGCGAGCGAGGCGGCGAGGCTGCGCAACTGCTCGCGCGAGGTCGGCGCTTCCACGAACAGCACGTCCGCCCCGGCCTGCGCGTACTGCCGCGCGCGCTCCACGGCGGGCGCGAAGCCTTCCACCGCGACAGCGTCCGTGCGCGCGACGATCAGCGTCTCGGCACTCGCGCGCGCGTCCACGGCCGCATGGATCTTGCCCACCATTTCCTGCGCCGTCACCAGCGACTTGTCCTGCAGGTGACCGCAGCGCTTCGGCAGCGTCTGGTCTTCCAACTGGATCGCGCTGGCGCCGGCGCGCTCGAAGGTGCGCACCGTGCGCTGCACGTTGAGCGCATTGCCGTAGCCGTTGTCGGCATCCACGATCAGCGGCAGGGCAACGCGGTCGCGCACCAGCGCGATCGTCTCCGCGACTTCGTTCATCGACACCAGGCCGATGTCCGGCCGGCCGAGCCGCGTATAGGCGATGGCCGCACCGGACAGGTACAGCGCCTCGAACCCTGCCGCCGCCGCGAGCGAGGCGGTGAGCGCGTCGAATACGCCGGGCGCGACCAGGGCGCGCCCGGCCGCCAGTTGCTGTCGCAGGCTCACCTCAGTTGGCTCCGTCGGCCAGCAGCAGATCGTGCAGCGCCGCGCCGTCGGCGGCGGCGTGCAGATCCAGCACGGCATCGGCGATGCGCGCGCAATGCGCGGCGCCCCAGACCGGATCGGCCAGTTCGTGGAACTTCGCCAGCACTTCGTCGGCCGTGTAGGGGTCCTCGGTGTCGCCGCGGTTGGTGAGCGTCTCGGCGGCGAACACGCGCCCGTCGCGCAGCGTGACGCGCACGCGCGCCGGTCGCAGGCCCGGCAGGCGCGCGGTCAGCGCCGGGTCCTCGCGCACCGCGACACGGCAAGCGAGCGCCTGCGCGATTTCGTTCTGCAGCGCGGCGGCACGGAACGCGGGCACCGTGGCGGCGCCATTGACCAGCGTGGTGGCGATCGCGAACGGCAGCGAGAATTTCGCCGCCAGCATGTTGCGCGGTGCGGGCGCATCAAGCTGCGCCGCCCAGACGTGGGTATCCACCTCGATGGCCTCGACATCGGCCGGCGCGATCCGGCCGCCGGCGCGTGCCGTGATCTGCGCCAGCGCGTCCAGCGCGCCGTGCGTGTAGCGGCAGGCGGCGTGGCGCTTGAAGTAGTTGCGCGCGACTTCCCAGCGCGTGCCAAGCTCCGCCACCATTTCCTGCGGCCGGAACTGGTCGGCGATGACGGTGCCGTACACCGTCGCCACGCCGTCCGCCTCGCCGACGAAACCGGCAGCGGCGAGGTCCCATGCCATCAGGCCGAGCTGGTTGGAGAATCCGGCGTAGCTGTTGCGCACCGTGCCGCCCTCCAGCATGGTGCGCCGGCTGGTGCTCAGGCCCAGGCTGGAGGCGATGCTGATCGTCTCGGCCAGCAGCGCCGCGTCCGCCCCGCCGAGGCGGGCGGCAGCCAGCGCCGCGCCGATGGTGCCCCAGGTGCCGTGCGGATGCATGGTCACGCGCAGCTTGCTGGCGATGCCGACGCGCGCGCCGATCTCGTAGCCCAGCACGATGGCGGTGAGCAGATCGGCCCCCGACGCGCCGCTGCCGGCGGCGGCGGCCAGCACCGCGGGCACCACATGGATGCCGGGATGGCCGCGCGCGTACTGGTTGCCCTCGTCCAGTTCCAGCATCGTGCCCGCGGTGCCGTTGACGAAGGCGGCGAGCGGCGCGGCGAAGCGCCGGCCGCCGCCGATCGCCGCCGCTGCGCCGGGCGCATGGCGATCCGCCAGCCGCGCCAGCAGCGCGCGCATCTCCGGCTCCTGCATGCCGCAGGCGATCACGCCGATGCTGTCCAGCAGCACCAGGCGGGCGCGGGCGACGGCTTCGTCCGGCAGGTCGGCGAAGCGCAGTCCGGCGGCGAATTCGCCCCATTGCCGCAGCCACTCCGGCCGTCCCTGCGCCAGCAGCACCGAGGCCGGGATCACATCGGGGGTCACAATGGTCATGGGTCCTCACATGCCGAGATAGGCGCGTTTCAGGTCCGGATTGTCGCGGATAGCGGCGGCGCTGCCCGTCAGGGCATACACGCCGTTCTCAAGGATGTAGGCGCGCGCGGCGAGTTCCAGCGACTGCACCACGTTCTGCTCGACCAGCAGCACCGGCAGCCCGCCCGCGTTCAGCCGCGCGATCAGCGCGAACATCTCCTCCACCAGCAGCGGCGACAGGCCGAGCGACGGTTCGTCGAGGATCAGCAGCAGCGGCTCGGCCATCAGGCCGCGGCCGATCGCCAGCATCTGCTGCTCGCCGCCGGACAGCGTGCCGGCGCGCTGCGTTGTGCGTTCGCGCAGACGGGGAAACGTGTCCAGCACCCGTTCCAGATTGGCGCGGCGATGCGGCTTGCCGCGGCGATAGCTGCCGAGTTCAAGATTCTCGCGCACGCTCAGATTGGGGAATATCCTGCGCCCTTCCGGCACCTGGATCAGCCCGGCGGCGACGATGCGTTCGGCGGAAGCGTGGTCGATGCGCGTTCCGTCGAAGCGGATTTCGCCGCTCCAGCACGGCAGCACGCCGGACAGCACCTTGTTCAGCGTGGTCTTGCCGACGCCATTGGCGCCGAGCACGGCGACGATCTCGCCGGCGTCCACCTGCATGTCCAGCCCGCGCAGCACTTCCACGCCGCCATAGCCGGCCCGCAGCGCGCGCACTTCAAGCATTGGCGGCATCCCCGGCGCGGATGCGCGCAGCGGCACCGTGGCCGAGATATGCCTCGATCACCTGAGGATCCTCGCACACCACGCGCGGCGCGCCCTGCGCGATCGCGCGGCCCTGCGCCAGCACGTACACCCGCTCGCACAGGCTCATCACCGCCTGCATCACGTGCTCGATCATCAGCACGGTGACGCCATCGTCGCGGATCGCACGCAGCACCGGGACGACGTCGCGGATTTCGGACGGATTGAGGCCGGCCAGCACCTCGTCCAGCAGCAGCAGCTTCGGCTCGGTCGCCAGCGCGCGCGCCAGTTCCAGCCGCTTGCGTCCGGCCACCGTCAGCTCCGCCGCCGGCCGATCCAGCATCCCCGCCAGCCCGACGCGGTGCGCCACCGCCGCGGCGCGGGCGAGCGCCTCGGCGCGGCGGCGATGGCGCAGATAGGCACCCACCGCGATGTTCTCCCGCACCGTCAGCCCCGCGAACGGCTGCGCCACCTGGAAGGTGCGGGCGATGCCGCGCAGCGCGCGCAGGTGCGGCGGCTCGCGTGTCACATCGACACCCTGAAAGCCGACATGGCCGGCATCCGGCGCCAGGAAGCCGGAAATCACGCCGAACAGCGTGGTCTTGCCGGCGCCGTTCGGGCCGATCAGGCCGACGATCTCGCCCTGCGCCACCGCCAGCGACGCATCGTTGACCGCCAGCAGTCCGCCGAAGCGCAGCGTGATGCCGGCCACCTGCAGCATCAGCGCGCCTCCGCTCGCTGCGCTTCCGCCTGCTGCGCCGCCGCGCGGCGCGCCACGCGCAGCCGGTGCAGCGAGCCGACGATGCCGAGCGGCGCGAGGCCGATCGCCGCCACCAGCAGCAGGCCGAACAGCACCAGATCGACGCCGGTGATGCCGCCGGCGAAGCCCTTGGTCAGCTCGCCCAGCCCATGCAGCGCGAGCGCGCCGATCAGCGGGCCGGGCACGGTGCCGATGCCGCCGATGATCGCCGCCAGCAGCGCCTCGATGGAAATCCACGAGCCGTAGGCGATGTTGGCGTCGATATAGAGGAAATACTGCGCATACAGACAGCCGGCGGCAGCTGTGACGGCGGCGGACAGCGTGATGGCGCGCAGCTTCACCGCCAGCGCGTCCACGCCCAGCGCCCGTGCCGCGTCCTCGTTCTCGCGCACGGCGACCAGTTGCGCGCCGAACCGCCCGCGCTCGATGGCGCGCGAGAGCAGCAGCGTTGCGGCAACGGCGGCCAGCGCGATCCAGTAGAACGCGGCCCGGCTGGCGAACTGAAAATTCGCCGCGCGCACGTCCAGCCGGATCAGCAGCCCGGCGGCGCCGCCGGTGAAATCGGAGGCATTGGCCAGGATGCGCAGCACTTCCGCGAACGCCAGCGTCACCAGCGCGAAATACGAGCCGCGCAGCCGCGCGCGGAATGCCAGCACGCCGATGATCCGGCCCACCGCCCCGCCGGCGGCAATGCCGAGCGCGCAGGCAAGCCACGCATTCACGCCGAAGCGGATCTGCAGCAATGCGGTGGCGTAGGCGCCGCTGCCGAAGAACGCCGCGTGGCCGAACGAAAACTGCCCGCCGAAGCCGCCGAGCAGGTTCCAGCCCTGCGCGGTCAGCGCCACGATCAGCACGCTGACGAGGAAGTTCAGCAGTGTGTTGGAAGGCCCGGCCAGCGGCACCAGCGCCAGCACGGCGACCAGCGCCGCCAGCGGCAACAGGTCCCGCCGGGTCATGCCTTGGCTCCGAACAGGCCGGTCGGGCGCAGCAGCAGCACCAGAATGAAGATCACGAAGATGCCGAGCTGGCCCAGGCTGTCGCCAAGGAACAGGCCACCCAGGCTCTCCACCACGCCCACGAACAAGCCGCCCAGCAGCGCGCCCGGCACCGAGCCCATGCCGCCGAGCACGACGATGGTGAAGGCCACCAGCACGAAGGCGTTGCCCACCCGCGGATTGACGTAGAACGTCGGCAGCAGCAGGCAGGCGGCGACGGCCAGGCAGGCGCAGCCGAGCCCGAACGTCACCGCGTACACGTGGCGCACGTCGATGCCGGCCAGCCGCGCACCGAGTTTCTCGCGCGCCACTGCGCGGATCGCCTTGCCGGTGTCGGTGCGCGCCAGCAGCAGCCACAGCAGTGCCGAGACCGCCAGCGCGCCGGCGAACCCGATCAGCCGCGGCCGCGAAATCAGCATCGGGCCGAATGGCACCACCTGGAACGAGGCATCGCCCGCCAGCGTGCGCGTGTCGGAATGGAACACCGCCAGCAGCGCGTTCTCGATGGCGATCGACAGGCCCAGCGTCACCAGCAGCATGTTGCCGTCATCGTCGTGGCTCGCCGGACCGATCACGAAGCGCTGCAGCGCGTAGCCGACCGCGAAGAACGCCAGCGCCAGCGGCACGATCGCGGCATACGGGTCCACGCCGAACGCGCTGGCCAGGCCCCAGACGGCGAACATCGCGCAGCTCAGCAGCGCCCCATGCGCGAAGTTGATGATGTGCAGCACGCCGTAAACCAGCGTGAGGCCGAGCGCCACCAGCGCGTAGACCGCGCCGGTGAGCAGCCCGTTGACCACGGCTTCAAGGATGATTTCCGGCGAATACACGAGCCGTTCACGCCGGTCGCGGGAACACCGGCTTCGCGTTGGCGAACGCCGCCGGGTAGATCACCTTGATGTCGTTATCCTGCACCTGCAGGTTCACCGGCGCGGCGCCCTGGTTCTGGCCATCGACGAAATGGGTTTCGCCATACGGCATCAGGTGGCCCTTGAAGTTCGACGCGGCCAGCGCCGCCACGATCTTGCCGCGGTCGGTGCCGCCCGCGCGGCCGATCGCGTCGGCCACCAGCATCACGCAGGAGTAGTTGAGCGGCACGTTGTAGGCCCACAGCTTGCCGGCATCCTGCACCTGCTTCTTCAACGCCTGTGCCCTGGGGTTGCGCGGGTCTTCCCAGTGGTTGCAGTCCATCACGTAGGCCGCAGCCTCGGGGAACTCATGCACGAAGCGCTGGTTGGAGGCGGCGCCGTTCACCACGCAGTAGACGCCCTTCGGCCGGATGCGCTGCTGCAGCATCGTGCGCGCCAGCAGGACGAACTCGTTGTAGTAGTCCGACGGAATCACCAGATCGGGGTTGAGCGAGCGGATGCGCAGCGCCACGTTGGACATGTCGCGCGCCGGCGTCGGGTGCGCGATCGTTTCCAGCACCTCGAAACCGCGCCTGGGCAGTTCGGTCTGCAGCAGCTTGGCCAGCCCGCTGCCGAACAGCCCGTCCTCATGCACCAGCACCACCGTCCGGGCCGGCTTGCCGGCGCCGTCGTTGAGCTTCACCAGGTTGTCGAGGGCGACCGTCGTCACGATGCCGAAGCCGGGCGCGAAGCGGAACGTGTTGGTCAGGCCGCGCTTGATGATCTGATCGGAAACGCCGACATCGACGACGTAGGCGAGGTTGTAGCGCGCCGCTGCCTGGCTGGCGGCGAGGCAGATCGGGCTGGCAAAGCCGCCGACGATGGCGGCCACCCCCTCCGTCTGCATCCGCTCCACTTCCTGCGTCGCCGCTTCGGGGTTGGAGCGCGCGTCGCCGAACACCATCTCGATCTTCGCGCCGCCCAGTGCCGCGATGCCGCCGGAAGCGTTGATCTCGTTGATCGCCAGTTCCGCACCGCGGCGGCCGAGGTCGCCGTCCTGGGCCAGCGCGCCGGTGACGGGCTGCAGGATGCCGAGCTTCACCGGCGGCGGATCCGCGCGCAGGATCGCGGGCCGGGCGAGGGCGGCGGCGGTGGCGGCGCCGGCAGCAAGCACGCTGCGGCGGCTGACAGGCCTGGTGCGGATCACGGTGACAGTTTCCTCCTGGTTCGGGATGGCCGTGTGTCGGTTGGCTGGAAGCCCGCCGTTGCCGACGGCATGGGTTTCCAGCGTCGCTCGCCCCGCGTGCCGGTGCGCAGCAGGTCCATCTGGAACGAGAACCGGTCGGGCCGGTACAGCGCGTGCAAATGTTCAACGCCACGGCCGTCGGCGTCGTGCACCACGCGCGTCAGCGACAGCAGCGGCGCGCCGATGTCCAGTTGCAGCGCCTCGGCCACGTCCGGCCCGGCGAGCGTGGCGCCGATGGTCTGGCTGGCACGCTCCGCCACCACGCCCGAGCGCTCCAGCAGTTCCAGCAGCGGCATCGCGGCCAGTTCGGCCTCGGTGTAGGTGTCGCCGACGCGCTCCGGGACATGCGTGGTGAGCCAGGAGAACGGTGCGCCGTCGATCAGCCGCACGCGCACCGAACGCTGCGTGCGCTCGCCCGCCGCCAACCCGAGCGCGCGGGCGATGGCGTCCGGCGGCGTGGCATAGGCGAACGACAGCAGCCGCACCCCGGTGCGCCGGCCCATTTCCTTCAGATCCGCGAACACGTCGGACAACTCGGCGCGGATCGCGCGCACCATGCCGGCGTGGCGCACGAAGGTGCCGGCACCGGGCCGCCGCTCCACCAGACCCGCACTCGCCAACCGGTCCAGCGCGCGCCGCGCCGTCATGCGCGAGACGCCGTGTTCGGCCGCCAGCGCCGGCTCCCCCGGCAGGCGCGCGCCGGGCGCGATGGCGCCGCTGGCGATGCGCTCGCTGAGCAGGAGATAGATCCTGCGCGCCTTCGACGGCTCGACCGCTGCGTCCAAACGTCCTCCGTCGCGCGGTTTGCTGTCCGGGTTTCCGACCCGGCGCCTGTATAGGATACAAGACAGCTCGGTGGCGTCAACGGCAAAACGCAGCGCCGCCGCCGCATCCGTCGATCAGGTCAGCGCGCGCGCAGCCGGCGCCAGAGTTCGTCATGGTTGCGATCGTTCTGCCGGCACGCAAGCGGCCGACCGGATGCGCCAGTTTTTCGATCCTGAGCGCGGCATCGCCGGGCGGCGTGCCATCATGAACTTCGTCACCTTCAACAGCGCCGGCCGCAGGGCTACTGTCCTCGCCCGACGCCGGGCCACGGCCCGCCCGGTGGCTGCCTGCTGCCGACCCCACCGTCAACTGAAGCAACATTGGACCTCGGACATGACGAAGACACCATCGACCAGTTCGATCCCCGCCGAGGTGCATCGGATCCTTGCCGCCCTGGGCGTGGACGCCGACCGCTGCCAGGGCGGCACGCGCACCGTGACCTCGCCGATCGACGGCGCGTCCATCGCCGCCGTGCCCGAGACGCGCATTGCCGACGCAGGCGCGGCGATCGGCCGGGCGCATGCGGCGTTCCTGCGCTGGCGCAACGTCCCCGCGCCCCGCAGGGGCGAGTTCGTGCGGCTGTTCGGTGACAGGCTGCGCGCCAACAAGGCCGCGCTCGGCCGTCTGGTGACCCTCGAAGTCGGCAAGGTGGCGTCCGAAGGCCTGGGGGAAGTGCAGGAGATGATCGACATCTGCGACCTCGCGGTCGGCCTGTCCCGACAGCTCTACGGGCTCACCATCCAGTCCGAGCGGCCGGACCACCGGCTGACCGAGCAATGGCACCCGATCGGGGTCGTGGGTGTCATCTCGGCCTTCAATTTCCCGGTCGCCGTCTGGTCCTGGAACGCAGCGCTCGCCCTGGTGTGCGGTGACGCGGTGGTGTGGAAGCCCTCCGAGAAGGCCCCGCTGACCGCGCTCGCGGTGCAGGCGCTGCTGCTGCGCACGGCGGCCGAATTCGGCGATTTTCCCGAGGGGCTGGTCAGCCTGCTGATCGGCGGGCGGGAGGTCGGCGAAGCGCTGGTCGACGACCCGCGCGTGCGGGTGCTCTCGGCCACCGGCTCGACCCGCATGGGGCGCCTCGTCGGCGAGCGTCTGGCGCGCCGGTTCGCGCGCGCCATCCTCGAACTCGGCGGCAACAACGCCTCGATCGTCACGCCGTCGGCGGACCTCGACCTGACGCTGCGCGCGGTTGCCTTCGGCGCGATGGGCACCGCCGGCCAGCGCTGCACGACGCTGCGCCGTCTCATCGTGCATGAGAGCGTGTACGATGTGCTCGTCCAGCGGCTCAAGGCGGTGTACGGCTCCATCTCGGTGGGCAATCCGATCGCCAGCGACGCCCTGGTCGGCCCGCTGATCGACGCCGCTGCCTATGAAGCGATGCAGCGCAGCCTGCTCGCCGCCAGGCAGGAGGGCGGTACCGTCCACCACGGCACGCGCGTCGATGTCAACGGCGCAGCCTCGTTCTACGTCAGGCCGGCGCTGGTGGAGATGCCGGCCCAGGTGGGACCCGTGGTCGAGGAGACCTTCGCCCCCATCCTGTATGTGCTGAAGTATCGTGATCTGGATGACGCCATCGCGCTGCAGAACGGCGTTCCGCAGGGGCTGTCATCGTCGATTTTTGCCACCGACCTGCGGGAGATCGAGCGATTCCTGTCGGCGCAAGGCTCCGACTGCGGCATTGCCAACGTCAACATGGGTCCGTCGGGGGCGGAAATCGGCGGCGCCTTCGGCGGCGAAAAGGAGACCGGGGGCGGACGCGAGAGCGGTTCGGATGCCTGGAAGGCCTACATGCGCCGGCAGACCAGCGCGGTCAATTACGGCCGCAGCATGCCGCTGGCGCAAGGCGTCAGGTTCGACGTGGACGGGGGTCAGGTTCGGCCAGGGGATGGCGTTTGACGGCCGTTTCGCGCTCGTCATTCCGCGAATTGGCAGAGCGGCACGGCCGGATTCGGTTCATCAGCGCGGTGCCGGTGCGGGAAATCATCGTGACACCTCGCGTCGGCAAACTGCAAGCTGCCATCAAGGAGATCACAGGCGCGGTGCAGCGGGAGGGATTTATCTTCCTCGGCATCGACATGCCGCATCTGCTGGCGCCGGCGCGTCTGCCGACGCATCACCGCGACCCGTTCGATCGCCTGCTGATCGCGCAGGCAATCGCGGCGGATGCGACGTTCGTCTCCGAGGCCCGGAACGCGGCGCGCTACCCGATCAGGTGTGTCACTTGCTCCGGCGGATAAGCCCTGCTTCGGACAAGTCCCATTCGCGGTGAATTCATCTCCGTCGAGCTGTTCCGCAGCGTGACCGACCCCGCCAGGCGACTTTCGCTGTCCTTGCCGCGCGACGAGGACACCGGCTGCGCATCGCCGGCGTGATCCGAGGCTACGGGATGACGGACCGCCTCGGGACGCCGCAGGACAGCCGGGAGGCGCATCGGGGATGCGGGCAGCGACCCTTGCCACGAGAGGCGGCAAGGAACGCTCGCCAAGGTGGCGCATCCTCAACTGCCCGTCGGCGTCCGGTCTTGACTCCTTTCGGACGTCCAGGCCACACGGCCGAATGGCAGGTGCTGGCCGGGAGCGGAATGGCAGCCTTCGATCGTCTAGAAGCGTTAAGCGGACCTCTGATACCGTTGCTGCTCCAGGCTCATTCTTCGCGAAGGATCGGATGAGCCGGTCCTGCTCTGAGGCTGATATGGTCTGCCGACCAGCGTCTCAGGTGGTCCGCTTGGTGGACTGTCATGGCACGATCGGCGATGGCCTCACACTCGACCAATTCGATGTGCAGCCACACACCATCCGTGCCGGAACACTTTTCGAGGAAAGCTTTGCGGATGGCAGTCGCAGCAGCGTTGGCTGCCTTTTCGGCAGCAGCCGGATCGGCCTCCGTGCTGTAGAGCAAATATATGCCGACTACGTATATGTCGTTCTGGCCGGACCGCGCAACATCGAGGCCGCTGTCCACATCGAAAAAGACGGCTGAAATCGAGGTGCCGTAGATCTTCAGAATCTTCCCGAGGCGGTCGCGAAGGCCGGTCTCGTCGAGCCGTCTGTCAAATTCATCGGGGAACGCGGAGCGCCTGTACCGGGCAGCCAACCACCGTTGCAGGGTCGCATGTTCATTGCGATCGAGCTCAATCGACATGAGTGGCTCGAACGCCGCGAGATCACTCTTCCTGATTAGGCGCTTCCCAGTTGCCGGCAGATCTGCAATTAAACGCTCAGCGCCCGCACTGAAGGAAAGATGTAGCCGCCGAGCATTTTTGGCGTGCTCGTAATTGCCGTCAGTAGCCGGCAGCCGGCGTCCCAAGATGATCTCGACATCCGGCTCGACGTCGGGAGATTGAGCAATGTCGCAGTCGTGGGAGATAACGACCGCGACGGTGTCATTTGGCTGCTCAGGCGATGCAACACCGAGTGCCGTCGTTGCATCGGCGGGAAGCACATGCCCTTGGCGCCAAGGCGTGTCGCGAGCCCATTCCACCATGCACGCTCAGCCCACCTCGTCGAGCATCGGCGAGCCGTAGTCCTCGAAAGAAGCGGCTGGACGCCGTCGGCCGGCAAGCCGTACCGCAAGCCTCTCGCGCTGCTGCTGCTCGCGCTGGACAATCTGGAGGAGATTGCGGGCAGCGTCCTCCGCGCTACCACCATCGCGCACGACGTCGATCAGCGACTTGCCGGAGATTATTGGGCGCCGGAGAACGTTGCCCGTTGTCGTCAGACCTTCCATCGACAGCACGTCTGCCGCCTTTGCGAGGTCCGCGAGACGAGCAGCATTCCCCGGCGCAACAGGCTTTCCCTGATTCCAATCATACACGGCTTGCCGAGACACGCCGAGTGCATTCGCCAATTCTGTTACGGACGGCCTGAGAGTCGCGCGTATGTGAGCCAAATCCTCGGCTGGCGTGCGAACCGGAACCGGCCGGGCATCCGGCACTGAATCATATGCGGCAAGGGCATAGCCTTTCACGCCACGCTGCCGGTAATAGTCCGCAGTCCGTTGGCCGCCGGTCCCGACCGAGAGAGCGGTCGCGGTTAGGCCGATAACGCCCGCAAGTAAGAAGGCCTTCGGACGGATCGTCGGATATGCCAGGGCAGGCGCCATTCCTTTCACTCCCAGGAGTCGATCGCGTATTGAGTGACGGTCGCCTTAAACGAGGTTGTCACTGCTGAGTGGACAATTTTCAGCCGGGTAGCCACATCGTCGAGATCAAACGCCGTTCTCGCCTCATATGATCCGTCTGTGTCGAGGATGGCATGAAAGCCGCTAAGCGTCCGAAAGCGCTCACTAAGCACCAGCCACATAGGGTGTAAGTCGGGCGGGAAGCCGATCTGCCCGTCCTGTATGATGGTCCGCGCGATCACATTGATATTCTCGACTCTGACGAGCGTCTCGGAAAACGAATGGCCGATGCTTCCGGTGACTTTACCGTAGAGACCTAGAACAGACTCAGTCAGGTATTTGGAAAGCTCTTCGTCTTTTTGGGGGTAGACTGCATCGAGATAGCGGACGCCGATGCGGTCTACGTAGTCGAGGCCAACGACATCATGGACGATCTTGAGGCCTGCGACGAAGGTCGCCGAGAACGTGCCGAACACATCGTAGTCCGCCGTCAGAAACGACAAGGATCCCTGGTCGAGGGCGAAGCCGGAAGTCTTGGCCATATTTGCAAACGTGTATCGGGCAGTTTGCACGACTGGAACCTGGACAGGGCTGGCTTCACCTGGCGAAATGTTGAGGTTGAAGGTTGGGAACATGACTTTTTGCAGGTCGGGGTAGCCATCGCGCCGCATCCGATCCTGAATTTTCGGGGCGTAGTCGTCGAGCGCCATGATCGGATTGAAGCGAACCTGCACGATGGCGAAGTAGACCGGCGCATGCCTCATTTTCTTTCCCATTTGCGCCTCCTCACAGACTTGACAGTTCACTTGACACCCTACCGCAAACGCCGGCGGGGGGCAACAGGTTCGGGCATGTTCCCTATGGGGCCGCGCTGGCCACCTGCGCTGGGTCCGCTTCCGGGCAGTCTCGGATAGCTGTGCAATGGCCAACTTGGGCGCGAACCAGACTTTCGCGCCGGGGCATCATGTGACCGATGGTCACCCGTAGCGAGTCGCCTCCGTGAAGACCTGAGGCTGGCTTGACTGCTGAGATCGGACGATTGCGCGTCGTCACCCCCCGCGCCGCCGTCCCCCTCTCCGCCGTCCCTCGCCGCTCTCCTTTCGCACCGGCAACGCCACCGCCGCCGCCAGATGCGGGAACGGGTCGATCCCGTTCGGCAGCGCCATCGCATGCACAAAATGCTCCTGGAAGCGCGTCTCCAGCGCCGTCTCGATCTTCTCGATGCGGCGCACCAGCGCCTCCACCTCGGCGCGGTGCGCGCGGTTGACCAGCGCCATGCGCGCGCCGGTGCCGGCGGCGTTGCCGATCGCGCTCACGCGGTCCAGGCGGCAATCGGGGATCAGGCCCAGCACCATCGCGTATTTCGGGTCGATGTAGCTGCCGAACGCGCCGGCCAGCTTGATGCGCTCGACATGATCGACGCCCAGCCGGTCCATCAGCAGCCGCGCCCCGGCATACAGCGCGCCCTTGGCCAACTGGATCGCGCGGATATCGGTCTGCGTCACCGCGATGGAAACCGCCCCGTCCCACAGACGATACGACGCCACCCGTCCGTCGCTCGCGATGCGCGGCGTGCGTGCCGCAAGCTCGCGGTCGATCAGCCCGTCCGCGCCGACGATGCCGGCCAGGAACATCTCCGCCACCGCCTCGATGATGCCGGAGCCGCAGATGCCGGTGACGCCGACCGACTCCACGCCCTCGTCGAACCCGGCCTCGTCCGACCAGGCATCGACGCCGATCACTTTTATCCGCGGTTCCAGCGTCAGCGGGTCGATGCGCACGCGCTCGATCGCGCCCGGCGCGGCGCGCTGGCCGGCGGTGATCTGCGCGCCCTCGAACGCCGGGCCGGTCGGCGAACTCGCCGCCAGCACGCGGTCGCGGTTGCCGAGCAGGATTTCCGCGTTGGTGCCGACATCGACCACCAGCGTGATCTCGTCATGGTGCTGCGGCCCTTCCGCCAGCGCCACCGCCGCCGCGTCGGCACCGACGTGCCCCGCGATGCAGGGCAGCACATAGACCCGCCCGCCCGGATGGATCGCCAGCCCCAATTCGCGCGCCGGCAGCCGCACCGCGCCGGAGATGGCGAGCGCGAACGGCGCCTGCCCCAGTTCCTGCGGGTCGATGCCGAGGAACAGATGGTGCATCACCGGATTGCCGACGAACACCGCCTCCAGCACGTCCGCGGCGTCGATCTCCGCCTGTCCGCAGAGCCGCGAGATCAGCCCCGCGATCGCCCCGCGCACCGCGTCGGTCAGCGCCGTGCGGTCGTCCGGGTTCATCATGAGATAGGAAATCCGGCTCATCAGGTCCTCGCCGAACCGGATCTGCGGATTGGTCGTGCCGGCGGAGGCGACGGCGCGGCCGGTCGCGAGATCGACCAGATGCCCGGCGATGGTGGTCGAGCCGATGTCGAACGCGACGCCGAACGCCGCCCGCCACGCGCCGGGCCACAGCGCGATCACCTGCGGGCGCGCGATGTCCTGATGCACCGCCGCGGTCACGGTCCAGCCGCCTTCGCGCAGCGTGCGCTGCAGCGTCGCGAGCAGCGGCGGATCGAGCCACACGCCGCGCCACGCGCCGGTCGCCTCGATCGCGGCGATCAGCCGGTCGGCATCGCCCAGCGGATGCTCCATGTCGGGCGGCGGCACCTGTACCGTGACCAGCCGCGTCGCCGGGTCGGCGGCGATGGCGCGGGTTTCGGCCCGCTTGCGCACGATCTGGCGGTTGACCGCGAACTCGCTCGGCACGTCGATGACCAGGTCGCCCAGCACCCGCGCGGAACAGGACAGCCGCCGCGCGGCGGAGAGGATGCCGCGGCGGCGATAGGGTTCCTCCACCTCGTCGGCGGGGCCGAGATGGCCGGCGCGACTGGTGATCGCGTGCTTGGCGAACTGGCCCTCCGCCACCTCCACCTGGCAGCGCCCGCACAGGCCGCGCCCGCCGCACACGGATTCAACATAGACGCCGAGCTGCCGCGCCGCGTCCAGCAACGGCATGCCGATCGGGAAGCGCCCGCGCCGTCCGCTCGGCATGAACAGCACCAGCGCGTCCTTCGCGGTCGCGGCGGCGCGCGGCTGGTCCTCGTGCAGCGGCATCTGGTCCATTCACTCGTCCTTCGCCGGCTCGCGCCCGCCCGCGCGCACCAGCGCATCCAGCCGGGCCGCGTCATAGGCGGCCAGGATCTCGGCCACCGCCGCATCCGCCTCGGCGGCCAGGTCATCGCCGCAGGGGACCGGCTCGCTGCGGCGCCATTCGGCCAGATAGGCGTCGGTGTCGCGTGTGCCCGAGCGCATGGCGGCGCGATCGACCGCCTGGATGAAGCGTTCCGGCAGCTCGCGCTTCTCGCTGATGCGGCCCTGGCGAATGATCACCTGGGCCGGAATGTCACGCCACAAGACGATGAAACGCTGCGCCATGCGCGGTGCGGGCTCCTCGGCGGCGGAAAAACATATAGACAAATCTTTATATGGTCGCGAGAGTACCAGACGCAAACTACGCACGCGAGCGGGCGCGGATTTTTCGATGATCGACGAATTCTTCCATGAATGCGCCAACGGGCGCGACTGGCTGCTGGCCGACGGGGCCACCGGGACCAACCTGTTCGACATGGGCCTGACCTCCGGCGACGCGCCCGAGTTGTGGAACGCCGGGCATCCCGACCGCATCCGCCGGCTGCACCAGGGGTTCGTGGAGGCCGGGTCGGACATCATCCTGACCAACAGCTTCGGGGCGAACGCCCGCCGGCTGGCGCTGCACAAGGCGGAAGGCCGGGTGCATGAGCTGAACCGGCTCGCCGCCGGGCACGCCCGCGCCGTCGCCGACGCCGCCAGAT
>JAJZVE010000976.1 GCA_021845835.1 Pseudomonadota bacterium
CCAGGTCCATAACCTAACCAAACCCAACCTCCCAAACACCGTCGCTCATCACAACAGCCACAGGGCGCCGCCTACGTATCCCTTCCATCCAGATTCTGCTGTCAAGGAACATCGAACCGACCGCGCCCTTTCGGTACGCTCATCGGTCCGTCGACTCGCTGGCTTCAGCGGAGGCCGAAAATATTAGCCGGAAGGGGCTGCAAGTTCAAGGCACCGCCCGTCCGGTGAGGCGGCGATTTAGGCTGCCTGCAGGGGCCGGTCAAGCCCCTTTCGCGAAATCAGATCCGTCCCGCCCGCCAGCCAAGGAACCACTCGGCGAAGCGTGGAATGCCGACCGCGAGCGGGGTGGCCGGACGAAAGCCGGTGAGCGCCGCAATCGCGGCGATATCCGCGAAGGTTTCCGCGACATCGGCCCGCGGCCGCGGCGCCGACCGCAGCACGGCGCGCCGCCCGAGCGCCGTCTCCAGCAGCCCGATCAGCGCCGACACTGACTCGCTCTGGTTGTTGCCGATGTTGAGCAGGCGCAGCGGCGGCGACTCGCCCGCCGGCGGACGATCCAGGCAGCCGAGCACGCCGGCGACCACGTCGTCGATGTAGGTGAAATCGCGCCGCACCATGCCATCGTCGTACACCGTGATCGGAGCGCCGCGCAGGATCGCCTCGGCGAACGTGAAATACGCCATGTCCGGCCGCCCCCAGGGACCGTACACGGTGAAGAACCGCAGCCCGGTCTGCGGCAGCGCGAACAGGTGGCCGTAAGCATGGCTCATCAGCTCGTCGGCGCGCTTGCTGGCGGCATAGAGCGACAGCGGCGTGTCCACCCGGTCGCTCTCCGTGAATGGCAGCTCTGTGTTGGCGCCATAGACCGAGGACGAGCTGGCATAGACCAGATGATCGAGCCGCGGCAGGTGGCGCGCCAGTTCCAGCACCGCCAGGTGCCCCAGCACGTTCGACGCGACATAGGCGTACGGGTCGGCGAGCGAATGCCGCACCCCCGCCTGCGCCGCCAGATGCACGATGCGCGTCACCTCGCGATGCCCGGCCGCCAGCGCCGCCATCGCGTCCCGGTCGGCGAGGTCGCAGCGGACGAAGCCGAAGCCGGACCGGCCGGCCAGGCGGGACAGCCGCGCCTGCTTCAGCCGCACGTCGTAGTAAGCATTGAGGTTGTCGATGCCGACCACCGATTCGCCGCGCGCCAGCAGCGCTTCGGCCACATGGTAGCCGATGAACCCGGCGGCGCCGGTCAGCAGGATGGGCATGGCCGCGCTCCGCGCTGTTGCCGCGGCATCTCTACGGGGCGTCTTGGCGCGGCGGCAAGCGACCGCCGGAACAAGCCCGGTTGTGCCGTCGCGCGCCGCACCCTATCTGCCCGCGATCGCCGCCGGACACCCGCCCACATGCAGCATTTTCCCATCTTCCTCGACCTGCGGAGCCGCCCCGCCCTGGTGCTCGGCACCGGCGAGGCCGCCGCGCGCAAGGCCGAACTGCTGCAGCGCGCCGGGGCCGAGGTCCGGCGGGCCGACCGGTTTTCGCCGGACCTGCTGGCCGGCTGCGCCATCGCGATCGGCGCCGGCGCGCCCGAGACGGACCTGCTGGCTCTCGCCGCGGCGGCACGCGCGGCCGGCATTCCCTGCAACATCGCCGATCGGCCGGATCTCGGCAGCTTCATCATGCCGGCCCTGATCGAACGCGATCCGATCACGATCGCCGTGTCCTCCGGCGGCGCCGCGCCGGTGCTGGCCCGGCTGCTGCGCGCCCGCATCGAGGCCGTGGTCCCGCCCGCCTTCGGCCGCCTCGCCGCCCTCGCCGCCCGCTGGCGCGACGAGCTGCGCCGCCGCCTGCCCGACCTCGGCGCGCGGCGGCGGGTGCTGGAGCATCTGTTCACCGGCCCCGCCGCCGACCTCGTGTTCGCCGGGCGCGACGCCGAGGCCGAGACAATGTTCGCCCAGGCCATCGCCGAGGGCGCGCCGCAACAGGGCATCGTGTTCCTGGTCGGCGCCGGCCCGGGCGCGGCCGACCTGCTGACGCTGCGCGCCCAGCGCCTGCTCGGCGAGGCCGACGTGATCGTGCATGACCGGCTGGTGGGCGACGCGACGCTCGACATGGCGCGCCGCGACGCCGCCCGCATCTATGTCGGCAAGGCGCGCGCCAACCACTGCCTGCCGCAGGAGGGCATCAACGACCTGCTGATCCGGCTCGCCCGCGAGGGCAAGCGGGTGGTGCGCCTCAAGGGTGGCGACCCGTTCATCTTCGGCCGCGGCGGCGAGGAGGCTGCGGCGCTGGCCGCCGCGGGCGTGCGCTGCGAGGTGGTACCGGGTGTCACCGCCGCTCTCGCCTGCGCGGCACAGGAGATGATCCCGCTCACCCATCGCGGCATCGCCCGCAGCGTCACCTTGGTCACCGGCCACACGCGGGAAGGCCGGCTGGACATCGACTTCGCGCCGCTGGTGCGCAGCCGTACCACGCTCGCCGTCTATATGGGGATCGTCTCGCTGCCGCAGCTGCGCGACGGGCTGCTGGCGCACGGGCTCGACCCGGCGACGCCGGCCGCCCTGATCGAGCGCGGCAGCACCGAGCGGCACCGCGCGCTGCGCGGCACGCTGGACGAACTGGTCGACCGCGCACCCGCCTGGAGCACGGGCGGGCCGGCGCTGCTGCTGATCGGCGAGGTGGTCGGACGCGGCGGCGGCGCGCATGCCGCTGCCGCGCCCGCCGCCCTCGCCCCCGCCTGAGCCCCGGCTACTGC
>JAJZVE010000977.1 GCA_021845835.1 Pseudomonadota bacterium
AGTCCGAACCAGCGGAGCAGCGGCAATGGCGCAGGCGGCGGCCGAGGCGAAGAAGCGGGGCAGGGCGCGGGACGGCGCCGGCGCCGGTGGCGGTGAAGCGGCGCGCGCGCGGCTGCTGCGCGCCTATCACGACATGCTGCTGATCCGCCGCTTCGAGGAAAAGGCGGGCCAGCTCTACGGCATGGGCCTGATCGGCGGGTTCTGCCACCTCTACATCGGCCAGGAGGCGGTGGTGGTGGGGCTGCAGATGGCGCTCGGGCCGGGCGACCAGGTCATCACCTCCTATCGTGACCACGGCCACATGCTGGCGACCGGGATGGACCCGAAGGGCGTGATGGCGGAGCTGACCGGCCGCGCCACCGGCTACTCGCACGGCAAGGGCGGGTCGATGCACATGTTCAGCAAGGAGAAGAATTTCTTCGGCGGGCACGGCATCGTCGGCGCGCAGGTCAGCCTCGGCGCCGGCCTCGCGTTCTCCAACTGGTATCGCAGCAACGACCGCGTCTGCCTGACCTATTTCGGCGAGGGCGCCTCCAACCAGGGGCAGGTGTACGAGAGCTTCAATCTCGCCGCCCTGCTGAAGCTGCCCTGCGTGTTCGTCATCGAGAACAACAAATACGGCATGGGCACCAGCGTGGAACGCGCCTCCGCGTCCCGCGACCTGTCGAAGAACGGCGCGCCCTGGGGCATTCCGGGGATGCAGGTCGATGGCATGGACGTGGAGGCGGTGCACGCGGCGGCAGAACAGGCGGTGGCGCAGTGCCGCGCGGGCCGCGGGCCGTATCTGCTGGAGGTGAAAACCTACCGCTATCGCGGCCACTCCATGTCCGATCCCGGCAAGTATCGCACCCGCGAGGAAATCCAGAAGATGCGCAGCGAGCGCGACTGCATCGAAGGGGCGCGGGGGAAGCTGGAGACGCTGGGTGTGGAGGAAGCCGAGCTCAAGCGCATCGACGACGCGATCAAGCGGCAGGTGCAGGAAGCGGCGGATTTTGCGCAGACCAGCCCGGAGCCCGATCCGTCCGAGCTGTGGACCGACGTGCTGGTGGAGGGCTGACCGGCATGGCCACGCAAATCCTGATGCCGGCGCTCTCGCCCACCATGACCGAGGGCAAGCTGGCGCGCTGGCTGAAGAAGGTCGGCGATGACGTGCGCGCGGGCGATGTGATCGCCGAGATCGAGACCGACAAGGCGACGATGGAAGTCGAAGCCGTGGACGAGGGCCGGCTGGCGAAAATCCTGGTCGATGAGGGCGCCGAGGGCGTCGCGGTGAACACGCCGATCGCGGTGCTGGCCGGCGACGGCGAGGACGCCGGTACCGTCGCGCCGGCCGTGACGGCTCCGGCACAGCAGGCGAAGGCTGCCGATGCGGGCAGTGCTGCGCGCGCGCCGGCCACGGTGGCGGCGGCGGAAAAGGATTGGGGGCCGACCGCGCATATCACCGTGCGCGAGGCGCTGCGCGACGCGATGGCGCTGGAGATGCGCGCCGACGACAGCGTGTTCCTGATGGGCGAGGAAGTCGCGCAGTACCAGGGCGCCTATAAGGTGAGCCAGGGATTGCTCGACGAGTTCGGCCCGCGCCGCGTGCTCGACACGCCGATTACCGAGCACGGCTTCACCGGCATGGCGGTGGGCGCGGCGATGAACGGCCTCCGGCCGATCGTCGAGTTCATGACGTTCAACTTCGCCATGCAGGCGATCGACCAGATCATCAATTCCGCCGCCAAGACGCTGTACATGTCGGGTGGGCAGATGGGCTGCCCGATCGTGTTCCGCGGCCCGAACGGCGCCGCATCGCGCGTCGCGGCGCAGCATTCGCAGTGCTACGCAAGCTGGTACGCGCACGTGCCGGGGCTGAAGGTGGTGGCGCCGTGGTCGTCGGCGGACGCGAAGGGGCTGCTGCGCGCCGCGATCCGCGACCCCAATCCGGTGATCGTGCTGGAGAACGAGATTCTCTACGGCCAGAGCTTCGACTGCCCGACCGCGCAGGATTTCGTCGTGCCGATCGGGCGCGCCAGGGTGGAGCGCAGCGGCACGCATGTCACGCTGGTCGCGTTCTCGATCATGGTCGGTGTCGCGATGAAGGCGGCCGAGGCGCTGGCCGAGCAGGGCATCAGCGCCGAGGTCATCAATCTGCGCAGCCTGCGTCCTTTGGATATTGCGACTGTGGTGCAGAGCGTCAAAAAGACCAGCCGCATCGTCACGGTGGAAGAAGGCTGGCCGTTCGCCGGCATCGGGGCGGAAGTGAACATGCAGATCATCGAGCAGTGCTTCGACTGGCTCGATGCGCCGCCGGTGCGCGTGCATGGTCTGGACGTGCCGCTGCCGTACGCGGCCAACCTGGAAAAGCTGGCGCTGCCGCAGCCGGACTGGGTGGTGGACGCGGTGAAGAAGATCGTGTGAGCGGGACGGTGCGGATGCCGTGCGGTTGCGCGGTCGGCTGGCGTCGTGCCCGCCGGCGCGGGCATGACGGGGAAACGCTTGCCGGATGCCCGCCGCTGCGGGCATGACCGGTTCTCGGAGGGGACGTCGCGATGGCCACCAATATCCTGATGCCGGCATTGAGCCCGACCATGACCGAGGGCACGCTCGCGCGCTGGCTGAAGAAGGAAGGCGAGCAGGTCAAGGCCGGCGATGTGATCGCCGAGATCGAGACCGACAAGGCGACGATGGAGGTCGAGGCGGTCGATGAGGGCGTGCTCGGCAAGATCCTCGTCCCCGACGGCACCGCCGGGGTGAAGGTGAA
>JAJZVE010000978.1 GCA_021845835.1 Pseudomonadota bacterium
CCCGCGCCGCTGCTGGCGCTGCGCCACGTCTCCAAGCGCTTCGGCGTGGTGCAGGCGCTGGCCGACGTGTCGCTGACGCTGCGCGCGGGCGAGGTGCTGGCGCTGGTGGGCGAGAACGGCGCCGGCAAGTCGACGCTGATGCGCATCCTGGAAGGCGTGCATCCGCCCGACCAGGGCGACATCCTGATCGGCGGCCAGCGCCACGCCTTCCGCGCGCCGGCGCAGGCGCACGCGGCGGGCGTGCGGGTGATCCACCAGGAGCCGGACATCGTCCCCGACCTGTCGGTGGCCGAGAACCTGTTCATCGGCGACCTGCGCCCGGTGGGCGGCGTGTTCCTCGACCGGCGCGACCTGCTGCGCCGCACGCATGCGCTGCTGGCGCGCTTCCGGCTGCAGCATGTGCTCTCGCCCTGGACGCCGGCCGGGACGCTCGGCGCGGCGCATCGCCAGCTGATCGAGATCATGCGCGCGCTGCGCTCCGGCGTGCGCATCCTCTCGCTCGACGAGCCGACCTCCTCGCTGACCGAGGAGGAGGCGCGGCGGCTGTTCGCGGTGGTGCGGCAACTGCGCGCGGAGGGCGTCGGCATCATCTACATCTCGCACCGGATGCACGAGGTGCGGGCGCTGGCCGACAGCATCGCGGTGCTGCGCGACGGGCGGCTGGTCCGGCAATGTCCGGCGGCGGAGATCGACGACGCGGCGATCCTGCAGCTGATGGTCGGCCGCCCGGTCGCCAACCTGTTCGCGGGCGCGCGCCGCGCGCCGGGCGCGGTGCTGCTGGAGGCGCGCGGGATCACCACGGCGAAGCTGCGCGACGTGAGCTTCGACCTGCGCGCGGGCGAGGTGGTCGGCCTCGGCGGGCTGGTCGGCGCCGGGCGGACGGAACTGGCGCGCGCGGTGTTCGGCGCCGACCGGCTGCTCGCGGGCAGCGTCCGCGTCGCCGGAACGCCGCTCACGCTGCGCAGCCCGGCCGATGCGATCGCCGCCGGCATCGGCTTCGCGCCGGAGGATCGCAAGGGACAGGCGTTGCTGCTGCTGGCGAGCGTGCAGGACAACATCGTGCTGGCCGTGCCGCGCCGCATCGGCCGCCTCGGCTTTCTGCGCGGCGGCGCGGCGCGGCGTGTCGCCGAGGAGCAGGTGCGGAACCTGCGCATCCGCACGCCGGGCGTCCGCCAGCTCGTTGCCAAGCTCTCGGGCGGCAACCAGCAGAAAGTGGTGCTGGGCCGCTGGCTGGCGCGGCAGCCGCGCGTGCTGATCCTGGACGAGCCGACGCGCGGGATCGATGTCGGCGCCAAGGCGGAAATCTACCGCCTGATCGCCGGCCTCGCGGCGCAGGGGATGGCGGTGCTGGTGATCTCCTCGGAGATGCCGGAACTGCTCGGCCTGTGCGACCGCATCCTGGTCATGGCCGGCGGGCGCATCGTCGCCGGCCTCGACCGGGCGGAGGCGTCGGAGCAGCGCATCCTCGATCTCGCCATGCAGGAGGGCAGATGAGCAGCGATGCCGAGGAGATCGGCGCCCTGCCGCGCCCGGCGCCGGGCGGCGCCCTGCTGCGGCTGGTACAGGCGGCGGGGACGCACAACCTCAGCCTGCTGCTGGCGCTGGCGGTGCTGGTCGGCATCTTCGGCGGGCTGCGGCCGGACGTGTTCTTCCTGACCCGCAACATCGAGAATATCGGCCAGGGCATCGCCATCCTCGGCGTGCTGGCGACGGCGCAGACGATCGTCATCGTCTCCGGCGGGCTCGACATCTCGGTCGGCGCCGTGGTGGGGCTCAGCACGGTCTGCATCGCGCTCGGCGTGGAATGGACGCATTCGCCCGCGCTCGCCATCCTGTTCGGCATCGCGGTCGGCGCGGCGGCGGGGTTCGTCAACAGCCTGATCATCACCGTCGGCGGCGTCAACGCGGTGATCGCGACGCTCGGCACCATGGCGGCGTTCCGCGGCGTCGCGTTCATCGTCTCCGACGGCCAGTCGATCAGCATCTTCAACCCGGTGTTCCGCGTGATCGGCGCGGGCAGGCTGCTCGGGCTGCAGATCACCATCGAGGTGCTGATCCTGGTGGTCGCGGCGTTCTACGTGCTGATGCGCTACACCATCGCCGGCCGCAACATCTACGCCATCGGCGGCAACCCGGTGGTGGCGCGGCTGGCCGGGCTGAACGTGCGCGGATACCAGATCGGCGTCTATATCCTCAGCGGCGCGGCGGCGGGGCTGGCGGGCATGCTGCTGGCGGCGCGCACCGGCTCCGGCCAGCCGATCTCGGGCAGCGACGGGCTGGAACTGCAGGCGATCACGGCGGCGGTGCTGGGCGGCTGCGCGCTGACGGGCGGGAAGGGGACCATCGTGGGCGGCTTGCTGGGCGTGCTGATCCTGGGCGTGCTGAACAACGGCATGATCCTGACCAGCGTGCCGACCTTCTACCAGATGGTGGCGCGCGGCGGCCTGCTGATCGCCGCCGTGCTGGTCGCCGAGCAGCAGGCGCGGCGCTATGGCTGACGGCGGCGATCTCCCCGCCCTGGCCGCGCCGGCCGAGGCGCGCGTCACCGGCGGGCGGGTGCATGAATCGGTCGTGCGCGCCATCGCCGGCTGGGTGCTGGGCGGCCGCTACGCGCCGGGTGAGGCGCTGCCGCGCGAGGACGATCTCGTGACCGCGCTCGGCGTCAGCCGCACCTCGGTGCGCGAGGCGGTGAAGGTGCTGGCGGCCAAGGGGCTGCTGGAGGCACGGCCGCGCGTCGGCGTGCGG
>JAJZVE010000979.1 GCA_021845835.1 Pseudomonadota bacterium
ACCCTTTATCCTACGCAAGCCGGTTGACCCGGCAAGGTGAAATACCGATGAGTACTCCGAATCCTCTGCTGCCGCTGGAACAGGCCGCTATCCCGTCCGCTGTGGCTCTCCTGCAGGCCGTGCAGGCGTTCATTGGCAATATGGGCACCGATCCCGCCCAGTGGACACTGAAGTTCCCCGGCGCGCTCGTGACGCTGCAGGGCGCAGTGATGCTGCAGGCCCCGTTGCTGGCGAATGCCGAGGGTGCGGCCGTGTCCGCTCAGGCGAATTCGACCGTCGCGGGCTGGATCAACAAGCTCAAGGCCGCCGAGAAGCCGGCTGGCTGATCGCCATGACCTCCGACGAACGCATCGCCGTACTTGAGGCACGGGCATCTGCGGCCGAGGCGAGGATTGCGGCGCTAAAGGCATGATCGCCCGCACCGCCGCAGATCTCGCCGCTGACGCCGAACTCGCCTTCCTCGCGCTCTACGCCGAAGATGCGTTCAGCGCCGCCCGTAGCGCCTCACAGGCCGACCTCACGACGGTCGCGGCTGACCCACGGCTCGCGCCCGACTGGACCGTGCGCGCCACGCTGACGGCCGTGGACGACGTTCCGGGCATCGGGCGCGCGGACGTGTTCTATGGCTGGCTGCTCGAGTGCGCCGCCCGCTTCGTGCTGGCAATTCGCGGGACCGCAGATACGGCTGAATGGATCTTGGATGGCGAATTCTGGCCGCGCGGCGCGCCGGGCATCCCCGGCACTGTCGAGACCGGCTTCTGGTCGGTCGCCGAGACGCTGAAGATCGACGGCAAGCCGCTCGCCGAGCTCGCCGGCATGGTGAATGGCCCGATTACCGTGGTCGGTCATAGCCTGGGCGCAGCCGTTGCGACATACGCGGCCTACGAACTCGCCGAGGCTGGCATGACGGTCTCGGCCCGCATGATCGCCTCGCCGCATCCCGGCGACGGGACATTCGCCGCGGCGTTCGGCGCGGCTGTTCCCGATCATGTCGCGTACGTGAATACCGATGACCTGGTGCCAGACGTGCCGGCGCTGTTCTCGTATACGCATGTGCCGAATGTGGTGAATCTCGATCCTGCAGCGCTCGGCGTCGAGCTCGACGGCGGACCAGCGGGCGACCATCACGTCCTGAGCTACGTGGCGATGATGAGCCGGCCGACGTTCGCGGCGTTCAAGCCGCTGCCGATCGATCAGAAATTCGTGGATTGCGTGAAGTTCAATCAGAATTCGAAGCCGACCTGAGCCGGTCCACCGTCCGCAGAGGACGGTACTTCCTCATCCTCCGTCGCATCCCTCCCTTCCAGCCCGTGAAACCGCGCCCAGAAACACCTCTGTTCCGCTTGGCAGCGCTCAGGTGAGCAACACCGCAGCTCCCAGTCGGGGATGCCTCGAGCGCGAAGGCCGTTCGGAACGTGCTGGTGGCAGACGGGAGGGGTCATGAGCTAGGGAGTCAACAGCCTGCGGCCGTAATCCGTGATCTGAAGGCATCCGTTTGGACCGCCTTCAATTGCTCCCTTGGCGACCAGATTGACGAAAGAGATAGCCGCCGCGCTATTTGTCTGATCGTGGCCGCTCGCCGGAATAAGCACGAGACCTTTCGGCCACGCTTTGCCGCCGTGGGCATTCAGCCATTCCAGCCACCTGTACTGCGCCTTGGTCAGATTGTTCATGTGTTGAGTTATCCGCTGAGTATCACATTCAGCATCGCCCTCGCTTGGGCAATGCCGCGCTCATCCGCGGGAGCCCAATGCGTGCTTGATCGTCCATCGCGCAGGGTTATCAGTACCTCTTCGTACCAGCAGGGGGCGCGCGGATAGGGTTCGTCACGCAGCTCAAACCGGCCCATTCCGACGATGCTGACGACGTCGTCCGGATAGATTCTGTCGGATACGCTCATGGTTGATGAGATAGACAGCGCCGGGAGGTCCCCCTCCCGGCACCCGCTATGGCCTCGACTTGCTTCCGCCGGTTCAGGGTCTGAGCCTGCCGACGACACGCTCCTGGATGGGAGACGCCAAGCTGTACCATGCAATCCAAGCTGATCATAGTTGGTCAGCAGACTCTCTCGCCGGAAGATGCCGAGCGAGTTCATGGAATATCTCGCAAGTCTTTTCGTAACTCAGATTTCGAGGCGTCTCAAACTGCCAGCCTGAAGAGCCGTTCCAGCGGGATTTCTCAGTGATCCATACGCCGCCGCCGCCGTTCATGCCGGGATAGATCTCGACGTAATATTCCCACCAGCGCTCTTTGCCGTTCCACTGCCATCCGTCGGAACGTTTCCAATAGTAGTCGCGCCCAGAGTGCAGCATGATACGCTGTCCATCGTCGAGCACGCATGGGTATTCCCAGTCGCTCATGCATCACCTTCTTGGTTGAACTCTAACTCTTTGAGCTTCCCTTCCAGCTCCGCGATCTTCCGACTCAGCGCCCGCTTTGCGCGCATGTGCCACCGCGCGGCTTGACGTTCGGCGAGCCTATGCGCTTCGGGCGACCGTAGAACTTCGCGGGCCAGCAGGATACGATCAAGTAAGGTGTATCGCGTGGTCATGACTTCTTCCCTTTCGCCAGCCGCTCTATGAACCGCTTGACCGCTTCGGCCTGCGCGTCGGTCAGCCACCATTCGCGACGCCTCAAGCCTTTCGCCTTGCGTCTGCGGCGCTCGGTAGCCTTGCGCTCTTTAGCAGTGGACATGCTGCGCCAAATCGTCCGGATGCGGGCGAACCTTCGTTACGATGTGCTG
>JAJZVE010000980.1 GCA_021845835.1 Pseudomonadota bacterium
GCAACATAGCAGCTGCTCAAAAGCACGCTCAGCGAGATTCCGAGCAATCCCTGCAATACGTATCGCGACCACCGGCCTGTCGTCGCGGATCCTCGCAGGTCCTGTGCAATCTCCGGTTGAAAATGCCGGCTTGCATTGGCGCGAAGCATCGCTGCGGTCTCCCGTGTGCTGGGCCGGATCCCCGGCCTCGATCGGATAACGGGGCCGACTGCCGATGGTTGACAGGATGGAGATCGAGGTTGGTTTGGAAGTCGCTGGGTCAAAACCCGGCTATCCGTTCGTGCCGGATCGGACCTCACCTGGCGTACGGGTCACGAGCGAGTCGCAGGCAATGCTTCCTTGCGCCTCTCGTGCATTGGGGCCGGCCCCGTCGTGCGAGTGGCCGGAAGGCCCATCGATTGCCAACCCATCCGCGTTTCGGCGGTGCGCGAACGCTTGCCAC
Source organism: Pseudomonadota bacterium (assembly GCA_021845835.1). The sequence continues at coordinate 443 of JAJZVE010000980.1, forward strand.
CGGAATGCCCTGCGGCGCGTGTTTGCTCAGGATTCATTCGAGACACGCGCCCGCGCATAGGGCGATCGTTCGAGACCGTTCAGGCTTGAAGACTCGACGGGCGCAGGATTTCGGCGATGCGTCACAGGCCGAATCGACGATCGCGCCGCTGGAACGAGCGGATCGCCCGCAAATAGTCGATCTTGCGGAAGGCAGGCCAGTTCGCGTCACAGAAGTACAGCTCGCTATGTGCGCTTTGCCAGAGCAGGAAGCCGGACAACCTGATTTCGCCGCTGGTTCGGATGATCAGATCCGGATCGGGAAGGTCGGAAAGATAGAGATGCTGGCGGATCGCCGCGGGGCTGATCGCCGGGATGAGGTCCGCGATGGTGTCGCCGCGAGCGGCACCTTCAGCGAGCAGGGCGCGAACCGCGTCGGTGATTTCCTCGCGACCGCCGTAGCCGATGGCGAGGGTGACGGTCATCTGGTCGTTGCGGCGGGTCGCTGCCTGGGCCGCATCGATGGCTTCGAGCAGGGCTGGCGGCAGGATCTCCCGCCGGCCAATTGCCGTGACCCGCACTCCCCGGTGCCGGATATGCGGATCGGCGACCAAGGCGCGGATCTTCGCCTCGACGGCGCCGAGAATGCCCGTGACCTCGGCCTCCGATCGCCCAAGATTGTCCGGCGAAAACACCCAGAGGGTGACCATCGGAATGCCCATGTCGGCACTCCACGCCAGAATCTCGTCGAGCTTTGCCGCACCGAGCCGGTAGATCTCTTCCGGCTGGTCCCGTCCCGTGGCCCGTCCATGCCGGCGATTGCCGTCCAGGATGATGCCGACATGCTGTGGCATCGGGCCGGGGGTCACCTGCCGGGCCAGCCGCCGCTCATAGACCCGGTAGATCGGCCACCAGACCCACGTCCGTAGTCGATCCGCGATGCGTCGGTGGGGGGTCATCGTGGCATGGTCCTCCGGGTTGCCTGCAGCCATTCCGTCTCCGTGATCCGCGGCCATGGGGGTTCCGCGTTCCGTTTGCTTGTCCGCCCTTGAGGGCGCGGCTTTCGTTCGGCGCGAACGCACGCGATCTCCACCCGAGCCCTGATTCTTTGCGACACCGACGATCCGATGACGCTGGTTGCGCGCCCTGGCGACAAGGCCCGCCGGGGAAATTATGCGCCTGCATGGGTCCATGCAATCCCCCAGCGGTCGGCGGAAACGCCATGCGACGGGTGCGATGCGTCGTCGCCTCGTCGATCGCCATCGGGCGATACCCAGGACTTTCAGGCGGGCATGGCTTGAGGCGCCGCGTACCCCGCGGGCATGCCGGCGCCGGGATGCGCCACGGCTCCCGGCGGAAACCCCGGGGCTGCAACCTGTGTCGTCCCGGCAGGAGCCGATCCGGCTTCAGCGGGCCAACCGGCAGCGGGACGCCGCACGCACGCAAGGCCGGGGGAATGGCCTGGCGGATGGTCCACGGCGTCTGCATTTCGCGAGATCATGCGGCTGGGTCCTGGGCAGAGGCATCTGCGCGATGCAATTCACGAATGGCGATGCGGCGCCCGCCGCCGTTCTAACGGGGGTTCAACGCGCGAATTCGTCGCGTGGTACCGGCCGCGCGAGCCGAGCGGGAATGGGTTGACCAATGAGCGCGCTGTGGACGCTGGATCTGTCTCGACTGCTGGATTTGCTGCGATCGCGGGCTCTCTCGAGCCGTCAGGTGGTCGAGGCCTGCCTGGACCGAATCGCGGGGGTCAATCCGAAGGTCAATGCACTCTGCGAGGTGCTGGCCTCGCGGGCCCTGGCGGAGGCGGATGCGGCGGACGCGCGCTCAGCCCGCGGGAGCCGTTTGGGTCCGCTGCATGGCGTGCCGTTCTCGGTCAAATGCAACGTCGACCTTGCGGGCCATGCCAGCCACGCGGGCGTTCCGGCGCTGACTGCCACGCTGGCCGCGACCGACGCGCCGCATGTGGCGCAAATCCGCCGTGCGGGCGCCATCGCGCTGGCCCGCGGGAACATGCCGGATTTCGGATTCCGCTGGCACACGGACAGTTCACTCCAGGGCGCCACCCTGAACCCGTGGGCTGCCGGCGTCACGCCCGGGGGATCCAGTGGTGGCGATGCCGTCGCGGTGGCGACAGGCATGGTTCCCTTCGCGCTGGGCAACGACTTTGGCGGTTCGCTCCGCTTTCCGGCCCTCTGCTGCGGCATCGCCGCGCTCAAACCAGGGCTCGGCCGGGTTGCCCGCGCGGCGCCGAGTACCCCGGTGGAGCCTCCCATCAGCTTCCAGATGTTTTCGGTGCAGGGGATCCTGGCGCGG
>JAJZVE010000981.1 GCA_021845835.1 Pseudomonadota bacterium
ATAGCTGCGGTCGCCGCCGGGTGCCGGGACCGAGACGGTGTCGCCCACCTTCTTGCCGATCAGCGCCTTCGCCAGCGGCGAGGAAATCGACAGCCGCTGCGCCTTGATGTCGGCTTCGTGTACGCCGACGATCTGGTATGCGGCTTCCTTCTCGGTCTCCTCGTCCACCAGCCGGACACGCGCGCCGAACTTGACGTGCTCGCCGGTGATCGTGGCCGGGTCGATGACCTCGGCGGAGGAAACGATCTCCTCCAGTTCGGCGATCCGCCCCTCGATGAAGCTCTGGCGTTCCCGCGCCGCGTGGTATTCGGCATTCTCCGACAGGTCGCCATGCGTGCGCGCCTCGGCGATGGCACGGATCACCGCGGGCCGTTCGACGGACTTGAGAGTCCGCAATTCTTCCTCAAGCCGCTGCAAGCCGGGGCCGGTCATCGGAAACTTCTGCACGGCGTCATCCTCAGGATCAGGCGGGGAACAGGAGCGGAGTGTGCAACGTCCGCGGCCGAAACGCGACCGCCGCGGCGGGGTTGGCGGCGGGGCGCCCGGCGCGGCCGGACGTCTCGCCTGTCACCCTGTCGCGACGGGATTCAGAACGAACCGCGAAAATACGCCTGCAACGGGGCGACTTCAAGGGTACCGGCCCGCATCGCCGCGATCGCGTGCGCTGCCGCCCGCGCCCCCGCGATGGTCGTGTAGTGCGGCACGCCGTGGGTCAGCGCGCTGCGGCGGATGGCGAAACTGTCCGCCACGGCCTGCGCCCCCGACGCGGTGTTGATGACCAGCTGCACCTCGCCCGACCTGATCGCATCGACGCAGTGCGGCCGCCCTTCCAGCACCTTGTTGACCACGGTGACGGGCAGCCCGGCCTCGCGCAGCCGTGCGGCGGTGCCGCGTGTGGCCAGGATCATGAAGCCCAGTTCAACCAGCCGCCGCGCCACCGCGACGGAAGCGGTCTTGTCGGCGTCGCGCACCGACAGGAACGCCCCCCCCGTTTCCGGCAGCTTCACGCCGGCGCCGAGCTGGCTCTTGGCGAAGGCGCGCTCGAAGCTGGAATCGAGGCCCATCACCTCGCCGGTCGATTTCATCTCCGGGCCGAGGATCGTGTCCACGTCGGGGAAGCGGTTGAACGGGAACACCGCCTCCTTGACCGCCACATGCGGCGCGATCGCCTGGTCGTCCAGGCGGAACTCGGTCAGCTTCGCGCCGGCCATGACGCGCGCGCCGATCTTGGCAACGGCAACCCCGGTCGCCTTGGCGACGAACGGCACGGTGCGCGCGGCGCGCGGGTTCACCTCCAGCACATAGACCGCATCGTCCTTGATGGCGTATTGCACGTTCATCAGCCCGACGATGCCCAGCGCCTTCGCCAGCGCCTCGGTCTCTGCCTTCAGCTCCGTCACCGTGGCCGGCGACAGCGTGTACGGCGGCAGCGCGCAGGCGGAATCGCCGGAATGGATGCCGGCCTCCTCGATGTGCTCCATCACGCCCGCGACATAGACGCGCTCGCCGTCGGCGATGCAATCGACATCGACTTCGATCGCGTCCGCCAGATAGCGGTCGATCAGCACCGGATTGTCGCCGGAGACGCGCACCGCCTCGCGCATGTAGCGATGCAGCGCGGCGCGGTCATAGACGATTTCCATCGCCCGCCCGCCCAGCACGTAGCTCGGCCGGATCACCACCGGGTAGCCGATGCGCTCGGCAATCGCTTCCGCTTCCTGGGCGGAACGGGCGGTGCCGTTCTCCGGCTGCAGCAGGCCGAGCTTCTGCAGCAGCACCTGGAACCGTTCGCGGTCCTCGGCGATGTCGATCGCATCCGCGCTGGTGCCGAGCACGGGGATGCCGGCGCGGTGCAGCGCCTGCGACAGTTTCAGCGGCGTCTGCCCGCCGTACTGCACGATGCAGCCGAGCACCTCGCCGCGGCTCTGCTCGCGCCGCACCAGCGCGATCACGTCCTCGGCCGTCAGCGGTTCGAAATAGAGGCGGTCGGAGGTGTCGTAGTCGGTGCTGACGGTTTCCGGGTTGCAGTTGACCATAATGGTCTCGAACCCGGCCTCGCGCAGTGCATAGGCGGCGTGAACGCAGCAATAGTCGAACTCGATGCCCTGGCCGATGCGGTTGGGGCCGCCGCCGAGGATGATGATCTTGCGGCGATCCGACGGATCGGCCTCGCAGACCGGCACGCCGAAGCCGCCCTCGTAGGTGGAATACATGTAGGGCGTGGCGGAGGGAAACTCGGCGGCGCAGGTGTCGATCCGCTTGTACACGGGATGCACGCCGAGCCGCTTGCGCAGCGCCGCCACCGCCTCCTCGCGCAGGCCGCCAAGCTCGGCGAGCCGCAGGTCCGAGAAGCCGAGCGACTTGAGGCGCCGCAGCCCCGTTGCGTCCTGCGGCAAGCCTTCGGTCGCAACAACGCGCTCGACGGCGACGATGCGCGCCAGTTCGCGCAGGAACCAGGGATCGAAGCGGCAGGCGTCATGGATCTCCTCGACGCTCAGTCCGGCGCGCAACGCCTGGGCGGCCATCAGCAGCCGGTCGGGCCGCGGCGCGGACAGCGCGGCGCGGAACGCATCGGCGCCGCCGTCGCCCGGCGGGTCCACGGGATCGAGACCGGAAAGCCCGGTCTCCATGCTGCGCAATCCCTTCTGCAGCGCTTCCGCGAAGCTGCGGCCGATCGCCATCGCCTCGCCCACCGACTTCATGCTGGTGGTCAGCAGCGCCGGCGTGCCGGGGAATTT
>JAJZVE010000982.1 GCA_021845835.1 Pseudomonadota bacterium
GCACGTTGCAGAAGATGGTGTAAAGGATGAACTGCTTCATCATCGATCCCCAGCGCAGCAAGGCAAGCAGCGGCCCGGAGTATTCGAGGATTCGCCCCTCGTCGATCATGTACACTTCGATATGCGTGTTCGAGTGGATCGGTAGCCGGTCGGTCTCGACCAGCAGCAGCACAAAGAAGGCTGCGACCAGGAACAGATGCGTCGGGCTCCAATAGACCGCCGGCTGCGCCACCAGCAGATGGTTCACCACGAACGGCAGCATCGCCTTGGCGAGCAGCGTGATGCCGACGAACACGAGAATGAGCGTCGGCTCCGCCAGGATGGCAACCATGACCGCGCGGCTGGAGCCGATGCCGCCATAGGCGCTCGACGTGTCCAGGCCGGCGAGCGTGATCATGAAAGAACCCAGCGTCAGGATCAGGCCGCCGCCCAGAATGTCGCCCATGTCGGAGAGCGGCAACGGATAGTTTGTCAGCACCGGGATCAGCATCGGCACCGTGAGCATGCAGGTGAACGCGACCAGCGGCGCAGCCCAGTACAGCCACGACGCCGTCTCCGGCACCACCAATTGCTTGTGGATCAGCTTCCACAGATCGCGGTAAGGCTGGAAGATTCCCGGTCCCTGCGCCCGCTGCACCCGCTCCTCGAACTGCAGGATGCAACCCTGCAGCAACGGAGCGAGACCGAGTGTTGCGAGCACCTGCGCGATCTGCAGGATGATATCCCGCGCGCTCACGGCAAATACCCCGACACCGCGTGCGACGAACAACCAGGAAAGAGTTTGAAGCAGACAGGCTCAGCCGACACCATCACACCCCTCCGTCGTCCATAATGGATCGCGGAGGAGTCATCAGCCCCGAGGGCGGATAAATGGCGGACTCCATCGCCAGAACCGAAGCCTACGAAGCCGCCGGGTCGCTTGTCAACAGGCCTCTGCGCGTGGCGTGGCCGTCACGAACACGGGCCGCGCACGCCGCAGGACTGCGCTCGCCATAATGGCGAGGCCGCCTCGGGATCCGTCATTGACGCCCACGCCTCGCCCTGCGCGCCGTTGCGCCGGCGGCGCCGGGACCGGCCGCAGACTCTGCGCCACTTTCGGCAATCGGAGCAGACACGCGGGTTCAGCACTTCGGCCGTTTACCACGCCCTTCGCTTTGGCCGACTGCCCTGGAAAGCGCCCAAAGTCGCGTTGACAGCATACCGTCGGATCGGTAGTCTGTCATACAGGATTCGACGATGTTGGCGATGGCACAACCGACACGAACGGCCAGGCGGCGGACGCGCTCGCACGCCAGGCGATGACACAGTAACCGTCCGCCTGGCCTCGTCCGTGCCGCGCCATCGGTGGCCCGTCGCAACGAAATGTCCACTGCACTGGATTCAAGACTGCCCCAGGGAGGCAAACAATGACCGAGAAGGATGTTCCGGCAGCAATAGGCGATCGCAAGACGCAGGCGGGCCGGCGCACGTTCCTCAAGACCGCCGCGGCCACCGGCGGCGCGCTGGTGGCCGGCAACATTCCCCTCGTCAATATTGCACGCGCCGATTCGAGCGTCATCAGGATCGGCGTGGTCGATCTTCTCACCGGCCCGCGCGGCGCGTTCGGCGAAGCCGGCGCCTGGGTCGAGAAGAAGCTCGAAGGGCTGCTCAAGGCGGGCATCAGGATCGGCAACAAGACCTACGCCGTCGAGCCCATCCTGCGCGATTCCCAGTCCGACGTGAACCGCACAGCGAGCATCGGCAACGAACTCGTCCTCAAGGAGAAGGTTGACCTTGTCCTGATCAATGACGGGCTGGCGGCACCGACCAACGAAATCTGCGATCAGAACGGTGTTCCGGCCATCAACACCGGCATCCAGCCCGAACCCTGGCACGCCGCTCGCGGCAGTACCATGGAACGGGGCTTCCCTTGGACCTTCCTGATCATGTGGCGAACCAGCGACCTGTTCGGCAATTACCTCGGCATGTGGGATTCGGCCAAGACGAACCGCAAGGTCGGAACCTTCTATGTCGATAACGAAGCCGGCCAGGGCATCAAGGCGGTGTTCTCCGACAGCCTGCCGAAGAACCACTTCGCAGAGGTGTTCGGCGGGATGTTCCGGGTCGAAACCGACGATTTTTCCAATCAGGTGGCGAAGTGGCAGCAAGGCGGCGCGCAGATCATCACCGGTCTGGCGTTCCCGCCCCACATGTCGATCCTGTTCGGACAAATGGGACAGGCCGGCTATAAGCCCGAGATCGTGACCGTCGCGGCGGCAGCCCTGTTCGCCAGTGCCGTCACGTCCTACGGCGTCAGCGGCAACGGCCTGACAACGGAAATCTGGTGGTCGCCGCGGTGGGGCACCACGTCGAGCCTGACCCACCAGACCGCGCAGCAGCTCGCCGACGACTGGGAAGAATCCACCGGCAAGCAGTGGACGCAGCCGCTCGGCTATTCCCACGCCCTGTGGGAGGTCGGCCTGCAGGTACTCAAGGACTCGGGCGATCCGAAGAACCGCGACGCCGTGCGCCACGCCATCCGCAACCTGAACATGGAGACGGTGGTCGGCAAGGTGGATTTCAGGAACAGCAAATTTCCCAGCACCGCGGTGACCGAACTGGCCGGCGGCCAGTGGCGGAAGAACAAGACGAGCAAGAAGTTTCCGTACGACCTGTACTGCACGTTCAACGGCCTTGCGCCCCGCATCGGGATCGAGGACGAAATGAAACTGCTGTCCCAGTTGACGTGACGCA
>JAJZVE010000983.1 GCA_021845835.1 Pseudomonadota bacterium
TGGCCGTTAGCCGATGCCACCCAGCTGGTCAGGGCCGGGTCATGCGTGCTGTCGAGACCGTCCATCGTCGGCACCCCTGTTGCGTCGGCCCTGCCGGGGCGGTGGGACCGGGGCGGGGCGGCAGCGGGCGTGATAGCAGAGCGAAGGCGCGGGCGAAATTGCGCCGGCCGGGGAGGCCCGGCGATCGCCGTCCGGCATTGACCGGGCGGCCCGCCTGCGGATGTATGATGCCGATGACACCGGCAAGTTGTGACGCATGGCGCCCGTCGATCCTGAGCACGTGATCCGCCTGCAGCACTTCGTCCCCTACCGGCTGGCGGTGCTGGCCGAGCAGATCTCGCGCGCCGTCGGGGCGGTCTATGCCGAGCGGTTTTCGCTGACGCGGCCGGAATGGCGGGTGCTCGCCGCGCTGGGCGAGCACGGCGAGATGGCGGGCACGGACATCGCCCGGTTCTCGGCGCTGGACAAGATGGCGGTGAGCCGCGCGGTGGCGGCGCTGCAAGAACGCGGCTGCCTCACCCGCCACGACGACCCGCGGGACCGCCGCCACAAGCGGCTGCGCCTGACGCCGCGCGGCCGGGCGCTGTATCGCCGGATCGTGCCGCTGGCGCTGGCGCGCGAGCGCTTCCTGCTGGACGCGCTCCCGGCGCAGGACCGCGCGGCGCTGCCCCGCATCCTGGCCGCGCTGCAGCGCCGCGCCGCTGAACTCGACGGGCTGGACGAGACCGCTCCCTGATCCGCGAGCAGGCAAAGCCGCGTTGCGGCGAATGGTAACGGATGTTACGAATGGGCGCCGCCGACAGGGAGACGCCCGATGCAGATCGAAAAAATCCACCACGTCGCCTATCGCTGCCGCGATGCGAAGGAGACGGTGGCATTCTACAAGCGCGTGCTGGACATGGACCTTCTCGGCGCCATCGCCGAGGACCGCGTCCCCTCCACCAAGGCGCCCGATCCCTACATGCACATCTTCCTCGACGCCGGCGCGGGCAACATCCTGGCGTTCTTCGAACTGCCCAACTCCCCGGCGATGGGCCGCGATCCGAACACGCCGGACTGGGTGCAGCACATCGCGCTGCAGGTCGGCAGCATGGACGACCTGCTGGAAGCCAAGCGCCGCGCCGAGGCCGAGGGGCTGGAGGTGGTCGGGCCGACCGACCACACCATCTTCAAGTCGGTCTATTTCTTCGACCCGAGCGGCCACCGCCTGGAGGTCGCGACCTGGACCACGACGCCGGAGCAGATCGGGCGCATGCGCAGCGTCGCGCAGGACATGATCGAGGAATGGGCCACCACCCGCAAGCCGCCGCGCCACACCGCCTGGCTGCACCAGGCGGAGTTCGCCGCGCACTGATCCCGGCGCGGAGGCGGCGCGGCATGGCCGCCTCCGCGCGTCCGGTCAGGCCGCGCGTCCGGTCAGGCCGACGGCGCGGTGCGGACCATGCCCGGCCGCTGCGAGAAGCGCTCGAACCAGCGCGCGAGGGCGGGGCGGCTGGCGCGCCAGTCCAGTTCGGAGAAGCGGAAATCCAGATAGCCCAGCGCGCAGCCGGCGGTGATCGTGCCGATATCCACGTCCTCTCCGTGCGCGGCGACGTTCTGCTGGATGCCGTCCAGCGCATTGTCGATCTTGGCCATCTGGCCGCGCAGCCAGGCCTCGAACTGCATCGGCTGCGGGCGCAGGATCGTCTCGTAGCGCGCCAGGATCGCCGCATTCATCAGCCCGTCGCCCAGCGCCTGCGCAACCAGCACCCGCCAGCGGCGTGCGCCGCCTTTCGGAAACAGCCGGTCACCGCCGGCGAGGTCGTCCAGATATTCGCAGATCACGCGGCTGTCGTACAGCGCCATGCCGTCGTCGGTGACGAAGGTCGGCACCTGGCCCAGCGGGTTGTCGGCGATGATCGTCGCGTCGCGGTTGATCGGATGCGCCTTGCCCGGCAGGCGCTCGATGCGCTCGTCAAGGCCGAGTTCGATCGCGCAGGCCAGAACCTTGCGAACGAACGGCGAGGCGGCGGCGAAATAGAGCTTCATGTATCGGTTCCTGTCTGGTCGTTGCCAGCCCGCGGACGGGCCGGCAAGGCCGCGGCGCGCTGGACGTCATCGCTGCGGTGGCGCCGGCCGGAGGAGCCGGCGACCCGTGGTGACGGCGTTGGAATGATCGAATCCTGCGCGCGGTCATCGCACGCCGCCTGACCTTACGCCGACGTGGCGAGCGGCGCCAAGGCACCGCGGTCGTCCGGCGCCCGGAAAGGACCGCGTCCTGGTGTGGGAGGGCATCGACCACGTCCTCGGCCTGTCCGGCAACCCCGTGCTGCCCGGCGCCGTGGAGGCCACGGCCGGCGGCACCCACACCCGCCGCGGCCTCATCCCCGGCACGCTGCACACGAGCGTCGGGCAGGAGGCGCAGGTGGTCGGCGCCTGCATGGCCTTGCGTCCGCACGACAACATGACGGGCAACCACCGCAGCCACGGCCACCCGATCGGCAAGGCGACAGGCGCCCGCATCGGCGGCGTCCGCTACACCGACCGTCTCACCGGACAGCGCCATGCGCTCGGCGCGCCGGTCGTCGTCAACGCCGCCGGTCCCTGGGTGGATGCGGTGCTCTCGCATGACGGCAAGACCACGCGCCGCTTCATCGGCGGCACCAAGGGCAGCCACCTCGTCGTGAACCCGTTCCCCGGCGCGCCGCGCGACGTGGTGTACTACGAATCGCAGAGCGACGGGCGGCTGGTT
>JAJZVE010000984.1 GCA_021845835.1 Pseudomonadota bacterium
CAGCTGCAAGAGAAGGGAACGAATCGCATGTCGAAGGCCTTTATTGCCCAGGTCATCCAGGAGTCGGCCGAGCTCACCGGCACCGCTGCCAACAAGGCAGCCACCGAGGTGATTGCCGCCATCGTCCGCGAACTGAAGAAGAACGGCCGCTTCACTCTGCCGAGCTTCGGCACGTTCATCGTGCGCAAGACCAAGGCGCGCAAGGGCCTGAACCCGCGCACCGGCGAGGCGATCAAGGTAAAGGCCGGCAAGACAGTCCGCTTCAAGGCGTCGCCGACCCTGAAGAAGGTGGTCTGACACCGGCGGCCCTTCGCACTGGCCTGTTCACGTCATTCCCGCGAACGCGGGAATGACGTTGGACGGCCGGGACTTTCGGCCGCGGTCTGACACCGCCGGTTCGATTTGGCGTCCGAAGCGGTCCGCGATGGTCAGACCGCCCGGCTTCGCAGGCTGTTGGTGGCGGCACGGGACGGAACCGCGGCGCCGTGTGCGCCGTGCGGTTCCTGCCAGTAGCGCGCCCAGGTTCCGGCACGCAGTTCCAGCGTCCTTGCGTGCTGTGACGGCGCAAGTCGCAGGACCGCGTCGCCTTCGGTCCAGCGCCATTCCGTCGCGCCGTCGCGCTCCACCGGGTGGAAGCCACCGGCAAGCGCGGGGCTGGCAAGCGCGATCGCATGGCCATCGAGCGCGATCCCGGTCAACGCGATGCCCAGGCAGCGCCGGTCGTCCTGGGTGCGGTCGATATGCTCGGGCACCAGGGTGCGTGACAGCAACCGGACCCGCTGCGTCCGCGGCGGCAGGCGCACGTCCCACCAGCCCGGCGCGCGATGCCGCGCCGGCACCGCAACGCCGCCGACCAGCACGCGCAGGTCGGGCGCGGCGGTCAGCGCGTAGCCGAGCGCTTCGGCGCGTGCCCGCAGCCGCGCAAATTCGTGCGCCACCGCGGCGCCGCCGAGCAGCAGCGGCGCACAGCCGCGTTCATTCCAGCGCCGCGCGGCAAAGTCCGGATGCAGCGCCTGCACCTTCCCGCCATTGTCGAAGGCAGCGCGGTTGCCGGTGTCGAGATAGCTTTCCGCCGGCAACCCTTCGGCGAGCACCACGTCGTGCGAACCGAGTTCGATGTGGAGGTAGCGGATGCGACCCGTCCGCGGTTCCTGCACAACGGTCGCGCCGTTCAGCAGCAGCCGCACCGGGATCAGCGCGCCGTCCACGAACACGGCGTGGTCGGGCGACAGCAGCAGGTCGCGGCGCGGCACGCCATCCGCGAAGGCGCCGGCGCGGATGCGAACCGGGGCGACTCGCTCCGGATGCGGGTGGCGGGCGAGGTCGATGCGCGCCCGACCGATCCAGCGCACCGGCCTGAGGGTCGCGCCGCGGGCGCCGAGGGTGACAACGCGGTCGCCGACCTGCAGCCGCTCGACGGCAATCTCGCCGCGTGCAATGGCGATGCCGGTGCCGGCGGCGTAGCAGGCGGTGATCTCGATGCCTGCGGCCGGGGTCCAGAGAGGCATCTGCTGGGTGTCATAGATCGCGTTGCCCTGTCCGGGGTCGCTGCTGCCGGTGCCGAGCCGCCCGTAGCCGTACGCGTAGTAGAGCGTTGCGGATGCGCCGGCCGGCACGGATGACGCGAAGGTGAGCCGTACCTGGTTCGCGGCGGTGACCTGGGCGGCGGATGCGTCGAGGGTCTGGCCGTTGTCGATGATCGACCAGCCGACTCCGTTCGCCGCATCCGTGTCGAGCGTGGTGCTCAGGGCGGCGAGGTCGAGCGAGGCGGTCACCAGTACCTGATCGGCGGCCACCCGAGCGGCGCTGACGGCCTCGGGTCCATAGGCGTCCACCTGCCCCAGGGCCACGGGCGAGCCGGGCAGGGCATAGGCCGCGAGCGATTCCGCGACGGCAAGCGCGATGCGGTGGTCGAGCAGGTTGGCGTCGGACGGCGACATGTGCGGCCCGCCATAGACGCCCGGCGTGCCGCCGCCGCCATAGAACGTGCCATCCATGTTGAGATCGTCGGCCTGCACGCCGACCACGCCGTTGAAGGCCGGGTCGGCGGCCAGTTGGGCCATGCCGAGCTTGATCGCCTGGTTGACCGAATTGATTGTGTTCGAGCCGTACGGGATCGCATTGACGAACACGTACGGAATCGCCGCTGCCGGCTGGCCGAAGGCCTGCCGGACCTGCTGCGCGTCGAAGCGCACCGCGCTCGTCCACTCGGCGGCGGTCAGGTTCGGGTTGGTGCTGTCGTATTCGTTCTGTAACCACACGACGGCGGTTGGTGCGGCCTTCTCGGCCGCCGGCAGCTCGTTGATGAAGTTCAGGATGCCGGTTTCAAGCGTATTGTTGGTCCAGCCCGCAGTCTGCCAGCCACCGGCCGCCGGCTGCACCCAGTCGCCCACGAAGGCGGTGCCGCCGATCAGGGTGTTGTCGTTGTTGGTGTCGTTCATCCGCTCCAGCAGATTGACCGTGTTGGTCACGCCGTCGAAGCCGAGCAGGTGTTCGACTTGCGTCGCGACGGTCGGCCAGTTCTGCGACATGGCGATGAGCGCGGCGTTCGACTGTCCGCGGAGGAGAACGTTGAGCTGCATTGTCGGCCGGCCTCCTGGGGTCCATGTTGGTGGGTGCCAACAGTTTCGACCGCCAAATTGGCATCGGCTTCGACGTGGCGGAGTAACAACAGCGCGGGATCACGCAGCTCTGCCTTCGCGCCGGGTACGGAATCGGCTAAACCAG
>JAJZVE010000985.1 GCA_021845835.1 Pseudomonadota bacterium
CGCGCGCAACCTGGAACCGGCGCGGGCGGAGGCGATCCGCGCCGCCTGCGGCGTGGCCGCCGGCGATGCGGTGTTCTTCGCGGCCGGCCCGCGCGAGACCACGCCGAAATTCGCCGGCGCGGTGCGGACGAAGCTCGGCAGCGATCTCGGCCTGATCCCGGCGGGCGAATTCCGTTTCTGCTGGATCACCGATTTTCCCATGTACGAGTTGAACGAGGAAACCGGACAGATCGACTTCAGCCACAACCCGTTCAGCATGCCGCAGGGCGGGATGGAAGCGTTGAACACGCAGGACCCGCTGACCATCAAGGCGTACCAGTACGACATCGTCTGCAACGGCATCGAGCTGTCATCCGGTGCGATCCGCAATCACCGTCCCGACATCATGATCCGCGCCTTCGAGATCGCCGGCTACACGGCAGCGGACGTGGAAGCCCGCTTCGGCGGCATGCTGAGCGCCTTCCGCTACGGCGCGCCGCCGCATGGCGGCTCGGCGCCCGGGATCGACCGCATCGTGATGCTGCTGGCCGACGAGCCGAACATCCGCGAGGTGATTCTCTTTCCTTTGAACCAACAGGGCGAGGATCTGCTGATGGGCGCCCCGGCGGAGATTGCGCCGGCGCGGTGGAAGGAACTGCACCTGAAGCCGGATGTGCCGCCGAAAGCGTCGAAGTAAGGGAAGGGTTATCCGCAGATGACGGAGATGGCGCAGATAAGGAAGAAAATGTTATCCACAGATTGCACAGATTACACAGATTAAAAGTATAATTTATAATACATTCTTATCTGTGCTAATCTGTGTAATCTGTGCAATCTGTGGATGATTCTCCTTTCTATCTGCGAAATCTGCGCCATCTGCGGATAACACTTCTACAAATACCCCGCCCCCGCCTCCTCCGCGAACCGACCTGGGTCGCCTTCCCAGACGATGCGGGCGTGTTCCAGCACGTACACGCGATCCGCGTGCGGCAGCGCGAAGGTCACGTTCTGCTCGCCCAGCAGCACCGTGATCGGCGTGGTGCGGCGCAATTCCGACAGCGCCTTGGACAATTGCTCCAGGATCACCGGCGCGAGGCCGAGCGTCGGCTCGTCCAGGATCAGCAGGCGCGGCCGCATCATCAGCGCGCGCGCGATCGTCAGCATCTGCTGCTCGCCGCCGGACAGCGTGCGCGCCGCCTGCTTCTCGCGCGCCGGCAGGATCGGGAACAGCGCAAACAGCCAGTCGAGCTGCCTGCGCCGGTCGGCGGGCGTCAGGTGCTGGCCGCCGAGTTCGAGGTTCTCGCGCACGCTCATGTCACCGAACAGCTCGCGTGATTCCGGACATTGCACGATGCCGCCGCGCGCGATCGTCGCCGCGCTGCGCGCGCGCAAATCCGCACCATCCCACGCGACCGCGCCGCTGTGCGGCACCAGGCCGCAGATGGCGTTGAACAGCGTGGTCTTGCCGGCGCCGTTCAGCCCGACGACGGAGACGAATTCCTGCTCGCGCACATGCAGCGACACGTCCTGCAGCGCCTGCGCCTTGCCGTACAGCACCGAGACGCCCTGCACGTCCAGCAGCGGCCTGCCCGGCTTGGCATTGAGTTCCGGCCGCGCATGCGTCTCGATCCTGCCGCCGAGATAGACGCGCCGCACCGTCTCGTTCGCCATCACCTCGGCGGCGCTGCCTTCCGCGACATGCTCGCCGAGATACATCGCCAGCACGCGATCGACCAGCGCGACCACACCCTTGACGTTGTGATCGACCAGCAGCACCGCCCGCCCCTGCGCGCGGAAGCCGGCGATCAGGTCGGAAAACGCGCGCACCTCGGCCGAGGTCAGGCCGGCGAAGGGTTCGTCCACCAGCACCACCTGCGGGTCGCGGGCGATCGCTTTCGCGAGTTCCATGCGCCGCAGGTCGGCGAACGGCAGCGTCGGCGGATGACGGTGCAGCACGTGTCCCAGCCCGACCAGATCGGCGATCTCCCGCGCCCGCGTCTCGACATGCGAGGACGCGACGAGGCGCAGCAGCGAATCGGGCAGCATCGCCAGCTTGATGTTCTCCAGCACGGTCTGCCGGTGCAGCGGGCGCGAGTGCTGGAACACGATACCGACGCCGGCGCGCGCGATGCGGTGCGTCGGCCAGCCGGCCACCTCCTGCCCGGCGATACGCACCGACCCGGCATTGGGCCGCTCGATGCCCATGATGAGCTTCATCACCGTCGATTTGCCGGATCCGTTCGGCCCGATCAGGCCGAGGATCTCGCCGGGCGCGATTGAAAAGCCGATGTCCCTGACGGCGACGAGGCCGCCGAACCGCTTGTGCAGCCCGGCGACTTCCAGCAGCGCGCCGCTCATGCGCGCTCTCCGCGCCGCAGCACGTGGCCCAGCAGGCCGTCGGGGAAGAACAGGATCACCGCCAGCGCGACGGCCGAGACCACGAAGGTGTTGAGCTGGCCGAGCGGGCGCAGCAATTCGCCGGCCAGCAGCAGGATGATCGCGCCGATGGCGGCGCCGAGGATGGTGCGCCGGCCGCCGAGCACGGCGGCGATGATGATCTGCACCGCGATCGCGATGTCGACCACGGTATCGACCGAGGCGGTGCCTTCGTAAAACACCAGCATGGCGCCGGCGACGCCGGAAAACAGCGCACTGACACAGAACGCCGCGAGCTTGTGCCTGGTGACGTTGAAGCCAAGCGCCGCCGCCTCGATCGCGTCCTGTCCGCTCGCCTGCAGACTGAGGCCG
>JAJZVE010000986.1 GCA_021845835.1 Pseudomonadota bacterium
GATCTGTCACCTCATGCAGCGCGCCGCGGGCAAGGCCGCCCGGCGGCAGGTGGGCGTCCACCGCCGCATCGCCGAACGCGACCGCGCCATGCCGCCCCGCCGGCGCGGCGACGGCGGCGAGGCGGGCACGCAGGACGGCAAGGGACAGCGGCGATGACACGACGGGACACAAATGTTCGCATTTTGTTCCCTATCGATTCCCGGCCGGGCCGTCCGAGTCAAGCGGAACGAGTCAGCCGCCGATCAGCCCCGCGCGCGCCAGGAATACCGGCGCCTGTCCCGTCACCTGGCCGGCGTGGCGGGCGAGGAAGCCGGGCAGGGCGGCGCGGGGCACCAGCTCCAGCGCGGCGTATTCGCCGTTGCCGTGGGCCGCGTGGGCGGCGCGGATCGCCGCCGCGTCCCAGCCGGTGGCGACCGCGATGCCGAGGTCGCAGACATGGCTGCCGGGATGCTCGACGATCGCCAGCGCCCGCGGGGAGTGGACGGAGTCCGCCGGCATGCCGAGTTCCTCGATGAGTTCGGCGCGCAGTTGCGCCACCGGGTCGGCGACATCGCCGCTGGCCGCGCCGGGGTCGATGCTGCCGGCGGGCGGCAGTTGCCACTGGCCGGGCTGGTAGATGGCGGCATCGGGCCGGCGGCCGAACACCACGAAATCCGGGCCCATGACCAGCCCGTTCACCGCCAGCGGCCGCACGCCCAGCGCGGCGAACAGCGCCGGGCGGTCCATCTGCGCCACCACGCGGCGGAACTCGGTCCAGTGGCCGTCCACCCGGTCGCGATGGATCGCATCGGCGCTGAACACGCGGCCGTTGAACAGCCGCCCGCCGGTGCGTTGCTGCGCCGCCTGCCACAGCGCCTCCACCGCCGCCTCGGTCGCGGCGGCGAGGGCGGGCATGGCCCCCGTCACGCGGACCGCGACCGTTTCCGCCACCTCGTGAACCTGCCAGGTATCCTGCGTCACGCGCCTGCTCCTGCCGCCCGGCTGCTTCTGTGGCGCGGCGCAGGGGGCGGCGGCAAGCGGCGGCGGATGGACGGCGGCGGACCGCCCCGGTAGCCTGCGCTGCCATGAGACACGTCATAGGCTCGCTATGGACCCGGCTGTCAGGCAGCAGCCGGCGACGGTCGTTGTCGCCGCGGCCGGACCCCATGGCCATGGCCGAGGTGCTGTTTCCGCCGCGCCCGGCCCTGCCGGAGCCGATGTCGCGCGACGCCCTGTACGTGGCGCCGCCACCACCTGCCCCTGCGCCGGAACCGGCCCCGGTCGTCGCGTTCCAGCCGCCGCCCCCGGCGGCCCCACCCTCATCGGCCCCACCCTCATCGGCCCCACCCTCGTCGGCAGCGCCCTCATCGGCAGCGCCCTCATCGGCAGCGCCCTCACCGGCAGCGCCCATCGCAGCGGCCCCGCCGCCGGCCACCGCCGCCCAGCCGGCCGCGCCGCCCGCGCCGCCGCCGCTGGCGGAACTGGTCGAGGTGCCGGACCTCGCCGCCGATGCCGTCGCGGTGGAGCGCCCTGGCTTCTGGGCGGGGCAGAGGCTGCGCCTGCCGGTGCTGCCGCCAGCCGCGCCGACGCCGCCGCTGCCGCTGATCGACGGCACCGCGCCGTTCGCCGAGGGCTGGCTCGACACCTGGCACCGCCAGGCCACGATCGGGGCGCCGCGCGACGTGGGCTGCTACTTCCTGTGCGATGCCGTCGTCTCCGGCACCGGGCAGGTCTGGCTCCAGGACCGGCTGGTCACGGCGCCGGAGGTGATGCCGCCCTATCTCCACGGGCTGATCGGGCTGCCGCATGATCCCCAGCATGTGCTGCGCGTCACGCAGTTGCCGGTGCGCGAGATCGCGCATCCCTGCGCGGTCCTGTTCGGCGGCATGCATGTCTATGGGCATCTGCTGATCGAGACGCTGTTCCACGTGCTGCTGGTGCGCCACGCGCTGCGCGGGACCGGCCTCGGCTGCCGCTATCTGCTGCCGCGCTCGGCGGCGCCGTGGGCGCTGCGCATGCTGCAGGAAGACATCGGCATCGCGGCCGACGACATCGAGTTCTACGATCCGGCAACGGAGCGGGTGCGGCTGCATCAGGCGATCCTGCCGGCGGTGACGCTGACCGACGCGTTCCACCCCGCCGCCGATGCGCTGCTGACCGCGTGGCTGGACGCCCTGCCGCTGCCGCCCTCGCCCGCGCCCGAGGCGCGGCGCCTGTTCCTGACCCGCGGCCATTTCCGCAACCCGCATTCCGGCAACCGCGTCTGCACCAACGAAGCCGCCCTGGCGGAATACGCCGCCACCCGCCACGGCTTCGTCGCGGTGGCGATGGAGACGCTGCCCTGGCGCGCGCAGATCGCGCTGATGCGGCAGGCGGAGATCATCGTCGGCCAGTTCGGCTCGGCGATGCACGGCGCGCTGTTCGCCCGGCCCGGCACGCGGGTGGCGGTGATGGGGTTCGCCAATCTGGTGCAATCGCAAATCGCCGCGCTGCGCGGGCAAAGGATGGCCTACATGACGCGGCATATCGATCTCGCCGGCGATTTCACCATCGACGCGGCGAGCTTCGCCGGCTTCCTCGATCAGGTCTGCGCCGCGCCGTGACGATCGGCGGTGGCCGGCGTGCTTGACGCTGCCGGCCGCGCCGGGGCTAATCCAGCCTGCCCGTCCGGATGACGACCGGCCGGCGGTTCCAGGAGACCGTTCGCGATGACGGAGCAGTTCCCCGACGGCGCGCCGCGCCCGT
>JAJZVE010000987.1 GCA_021845835.1 Pseudomonadota bacterium
AAGGTCAGCAGCAGCGGATAGTCGATGCCGCGCCCGTACAGCGGCCGGATCAGCACCCGCTCCGTCGCCATGCCGACGAGGCCGATGGCCAGCGGCACGAAGAACAGGCAGGCCCAGAAACTGGCGCCGTAGCCGAGCAGCGCCACCGCCGCATAGGCGCCGAGCATGTAGAAGGCGCCGTGCGCGAAGTTCACCACCGTCAGCATGCCGAACAGCAGCGACATGCCGAGCGCCATCAGCACATAGACGGCGCCGAGCGCCAGCCCGGTGAACACCTGCACCGCCAGCAGGTCGGGCGTGAGGCCGGTCATCGCGATTCCTGTGCCATGTGCTGCGGCAATGCCCTCACCCCGGCCCTCTCCCGCAAGCGGGAGAGGGAGACGTCGGGACATCGTCTTTCCCTCTCCCGCTTGCGGGAGAGGGTGGCGAGGGCAGCGAGCCGGGTGAGGGGCGGCACGCGACGCTCAGACGTGCCCCTCCGCCTTGCAACTCATCAGCGCGTCCTCGTTCGCCGGATCGGTCGCCACCACGTCGAACACGTCGTATTTGTTGGCGCCCTTCCGCTTGCTCTGGATGATGAACACCGACTGCACCGACTGGTGATCGCAGGGCCGGTACCACTGCGCGCCCTTGTAGAAGTCGTAATGCAGCGATTGCAGCACGTCGATCACCTTCTCGGTGTCCGTCGTGCCCGCCTGCTTCATCGCCGTCAGCACCGCGCGCACGCCGCTGTAGCCGAGCGCGCCGTAGTCGGACGGCACGCGCCCGCCATTGGCCGCGCGGTAGCGGTCGTTGAACGCCTTGGCCGAGGGGACGGTCTGCTCGATGCCCCAGTAATAGGAGGTGCCGCCGACCACGCCCTCGAACGCCTGCGCGCCGCCGGCGATGCGGGCGGTGTAGAGCAGCACCGGCACGATGATCTTCATCCGCCGCTTGAGGCCGAAATCGGTCGCCTGCCGGATGGAGATCTGCTGGTCGCGGCCGAAATTGCACAGGCACAGGATGTCCGGCTTCAGCGCCGCGATGCGCGGCATCAGGGTCGAGAAATCCGTGGTGCCCAGCGGCACGCGGATATCGGCCACCACCTCGATGCCGAATTTCTCGCCGGCGGCGCGGAACCCGGCCACGGTTTCGTGACCATAGGCGTAGTCGGCGCTGATGAAGGCGACCTTCTTGCCGAACTTGGGGAAGGCGTAGCGGCCGACCGCGCCGGCGGTCTGGTGCGGCGTCATCGCCTCGTGGAAGGTGTAGCGGCTCCAGTCCGGCATCGCCACGATCTGGTCGGACTGGCTGATCGAGTTGTACAGCACCTTGCGCTGCTTGGTGATGTTGTTCACCGCCAGCTGCACGGAGGCGGAGAGGCTGCCGACGATGGCATGCGCCTTGTCCTTCTCCAGCAGTTCCAGCGTGCGCGTCGCCGCCTCGCCGGGCTTGAGCTTGTCGTCGCGGCTCAGCAGCGTGGCATGGCGGCCGTTCAGCCCGCCGGCGGCGTTGAACTCGGCGATGGCGAGCTGCGCGCAGCGCACCTGGTCCTGCGCCTCGGCGCCATAGGGGCCGGTCAGCGGCACCGGAAAGCCGATGCGGATATCGGCATCCTGCGCCCGCAGGATGGCGGGGCGCGCCAGCGCGATCCCCGCTACGGCGCCGCCCAGCAGCGCCCGACGCGTCACGCCCGTGGCGGGCAGAGTTCCGGCCATGTTTCGCTCCCTGTCCTGCGCTCGTTTCCCGGCGCATATTGTCTTGATAGGACGGCATGCCGGATTACGGCAAGCCGGTCGGAAAGCTTTCAGCGAGATCCGAGAGATCCCGTGACGCCACGCACCCTCACCCGGCTCGCTGCGCTCGCCACCCTCTCCCACGAGTGGGAGAGGGAAGGAAGGCGGTTTCCTCTCCCCTCTCCCACTTGTGGGAGAGGGTGGCGCGAAGCGCCGGGTGAGGGGCCGGGCACGGATTTTTCCTGTCCCGCTGTCGATGAAACCGATCTAGGCGCGGCCGAGCGCGCGCAGCACCACCTCCGGCGTGATCGGCACCTCGGTGATCACGGCGCCGAACGGCGCCAGCGCATCGTTCACCGCGTTCAGCACGGCGGCGGCGGCGCCGGCGGTGCCGGCCTCGCCCGCGCCCTTGGCGCCGAGCGCGGACTCCGCCGTCGGCGAGACGACATGCGCCACCTCGATATCCGGCATCTCGCCCGCCATCGGCACCAGATAGTCGGCGAGGTTGGCGTTCAGCATCTGGCCCTGGTCGTCGTAGCGGCAGTGCTCGAACAGCGCGGCGCCCAGGCCCTGCACCACGCCACCGCGGATCTGCTCGTCCACCAGCAGCGGGTTCAGCACCCGCCCGCAATCCTCCACGACCCAGTGCCGCAGCAGGCGGATGAAGCCGGTGTCGGTATCCACCTCCAGCCAGGACGCCTGCACGCCGTTGGTGAAGGCGAAGGGATACTGGCGCGGCACGTAATGGCGCGTGGCGATCAGTTCCGGCTGCACGCCGGCGGGCAGCGTGTCGGGGCGGAAATAGGCGATGCGCGCCAGCTCGCGCAGCTCCATCCGCACCCGCCCGTCCGCCGCGTCCACCACCGCGCCGTCGCGCACATCAAGGCTGTCGGGCGAGGCCTGCAGCATCGCCCCGGCCAGCGCCAGCACGTTGCCGCGCAGCGCGCGCGCCGCCTGCCACGCCGCCTCGCCGCCGATGCCGGCGCCGCGCGAGGCCCAGGTGCCGCCG
>JAJZVE010000988.1 GCA_021845835.1 Pseudomonadota bacterium
GGTGATCGGGGCGCGCAGCGGCCAGAAACCGCCCGAGGGCTTCTACAACATCGAGCGCATGCTGCACCGGGTGCAGACGAGCGGGCGGGCGCGCGTGTTGCTGTGTGGCACCTGCATGGACGCACGCGGCCTGACCGACGCCGATCTGACCGAGGGCGCCGCGCGCAGCACCCTGGACGCATTGGCCGAGGCGACACTCGCCGCCGACCGAGTCCTGGTGTTCTGAGCCGCGGCACGGGGCGTCCAACGATGGCGATCGAAGGCTTTTTCCCCGAGACGGAGATGCCGGACGTCGGCTGGTGGCGGGTGCTGTGGCCGGAGCCAGCGGCGACGCTGCGTGCCCTTGGTGTGACGCCGGGACTGGCGGCGGTGGACCTCTGCTGCGGCGACGGAACCTTTACCGCCGCGCTGGCGCGGCTGACCGGAAGGACGGTGCACGCCATCGATATCGATCCCGCCTGCCTGGATCGCGCCCGCGCCACTGTGCGGCGGGACGGCGGCGGCGACTGCCGCTTCGTTGCGGGCGATGCGATGGTGGTTGACCGGCTGCTGCCGGGGCCGGTGGATTACGTCCTGCTCGCCAATGCGCTTCATGGCATGCCGGACCAGCTGCGCCTGGCCCGCGCGATCGCGGCGGCGCTGCGGCCGGGCGGCCGGCTCGCCGTGGTCAACTGGCACGCGCGCCCACGCGAGCAGACCACCGTGCTGGGAGAGCCGCACGGTCCGGCGACGGAGACGCGGATGCCACCGGAAGTGGTGGTCGCGCTTCTCGCGCCGGCGGGATTTCGGATGGAGGGCATGGTGGAGCTGCCGCCATATCATTACGGGGCTGTGTTCACGCTCGGGTGTGGCTGACCTCGTCACTGCGGGAGAAGACCTCCTCCCCCTCGATCCGCCCATCGCGCAGGCTGACCAGGGAGCACGATGTTGGTGAAGAGAAGGTCGGACCGTCGTGCGTTGCGGTGGCCGTGAGCAAGTTGAGCACCTCCTCTGCGCCGGCGGCGATGACTGGATTGAGCGCGACCTCGAGAGACAGGCACAGTCACGCCGAAGGTGCCACCGTCTTGCGATCGGGCACCGCAGCATCAATCAGAGCTGGCCCCCAACCTCATGTTTCCGCGGTGCCACCGCGGCTCCTTCGCCAATCTCCTGTTCGCCGGCATGATCGGTGGATGCCTCGGCCTGACGATGATCTGCGTTTTCGCCCACGGCTCGGCCGCACACGCGGTCGGAATCATTCCCAGGCGCTGGCAACGACCCAGATCAAGCGCGCGATTTCTCGCGCTGGCGCACTCGCGCGATCATCTGTTGGGGCGCCTCCTGTGGGTGCGCGGCATCTTGCCGACCTCCCGGCCAAGCGCGGCAGGGGCGCGGCCTTCGCGCGCGGGCGAGCAGCGTCGCCACCGGGCTGGTCGCAGGCGCAGCCGGGCGCACGCCGTGTCGTCGTCAAGGCGCGCTACGTGAAGATGCATGCGGGCAGCCGCGCCGCCGCCGTGCATCTGCGCTACCTCCAACGTGACGGCGTCACCCGTGAGGGTTCCCCCGGCGCGCTCTACTCCGCCACGGCCGACCGGGCCGATGGCCGCGCCTTTCTCGACCGATCGGAGGGCGACCCGCGTCAGTTCCGCCTCATTGTCGCCGCCGAGGACGGCGCTGAGCTGTCCGACCTCCGCGCCTTCACCCGTGATCTGATGCGGCAGGTTGAGCGCGATCTCGGCACCGGGCTGGACTGGGTCGCGGTCGATCACTTCAACACCGCGCACCCGCACACGCACATCGTCATCCGCGGCGTCGATGAGGCCGGCGAGAACCTGGTGATTGCCGGGGCCTATCTCGCCCATGGCATCCGGGAGCGCGCCTCGGAGCTGGTCACCATCGAGCTCGGCCCGGAGAGCACGATGGAACGACAGGGGAAGCTCATCCGCGAGATCGACCAGGAACGGCTGACCCGGATCGATCGGACGCTGCTGCGCGAGATCGGCGACGCGGCGGGTGGCGTGATCGACCTCCGCGCTGCCACCGGGGAGCCGCGCTCCGACTTCGACCGGCAGCTACGGATCGGCCGGCTGCAAGCGCTGGAGCGGCTGGGATTGGCCGAGGTGATCGCCACTGGCCGCTGGCGCCTGGCTTCCGGGATGGAGGAGACGCTCCGCGCCCTCGGCGAACGCGGGGACATCATCAAGATCATGCACCATGCGTTGACACGCCACCGCGCGGAACGCGGCACCGAGCAGTTCGCCATTCACGAACTCCGCGAGCCGCTCGCCGCACCGATCACCGGGCGGCTGCTGGGGCGCGGACTCGGTGGCGACGAGACAGACGACCGCATCCACCTGGTCATTGATGGCACCGACGGACGGGTTCATTACATCGACCTGCCCGCCGCCGCCGCCGGTGTCGAGAGCGCGCCGATCGGTGCCATCCTCGAGATCGGTGCCGCGCACGGGGCGCCGCGGACCGCGGATCGTAACATCGCCCGTCTCGCCCAGGAGGATGGTGGCATCTATCGGCCTGCCGACCACCTCGCGACCGCGCGCGCGGATCCTGGCATCGCCGACCCCGAAGCCTACGTCCAAGCGCATATCCGCCGCCTGGAGGCGCTGCGCCGCGTTGGCGTGGTCCAGCGGCTCGACGTTGACCGCTGGCGCATCCCCGCGGATTTCGAGCAGCTTGCCGCTCGCCATGACGCGGGCCGCAGCCAGACGCCAAGCCTACGCGTGCT
>JAJZVE010000989.1 GCA_021845835.1 Pseudomonadota bacterium
GCCGCCTTATCGCCAGGGAGGTCATGGCTGGGTGTGATTTTTCTGACTTGCTTAACCGGATTGGGGAAGGGGAATAGAGTTACCAGAAAGCGAAGGCCAGCGGTTTCGTTGAATGCTGGACCGTGGTGAACGTGGACAACATTGACGTGGCGATGGCCCACAGAGAGTCGCCCAGCACGAACCGGTTTTATCGCATCTCCGCGCTCGTGGCGGCGACGGGGACCGACTATCAGGACTTCAAAGACC
This sequence comes from Pseudomonadota bacterium, assembly GCA_021845835.1. The sequence continues at coordinate 247 of JAJZVE010000989.1, forward strand.
GGGTGATTTCGTTGACCGGCATTCCAACGGCTGCGCCACCGGACACGCCGCCGAGGCGTCCGCGCAGGAAGTAAACCTTGGGGAAACGCCGGACGAAACAACCCGCACCGGGAGACAGTATCTGTAGCCACCACTCAAATAGCAATGATGCGGGACTTAGAGCCTGTTTGAGTGTGCCTCAACTCCTTGATCCCCATATGATCCTTAGTTGAGGACGTATGAGGCCCCGCCTTGCCGGGCGGGTGAAGGACTGATGTGGACCAAGGAGCATCGGACGCGCCATGAGGCGTGCCTGAAAGAGATGGTGTCGCGCTGCGCCGAGCAGGAGATGGCGCGCTGCCTGGAGCGGGCCGATCCGGTGCGCAGCCGGAGGGCGACGCCGTTTCTGGCCGTGGTGCGGGCGATCGCGTGGCATCTGCGGGTGGGTGGCCCCTGGCGTGCGCTGCCACCCGGCATGCTGCTGTGGCGTGCGACGGACGCACGCTCGTGCTGGACGCGCGGGACGGCGCGACGCTGCCGGCGGGCGCGCGCATGCTGACGCTGTGCAGCCGCAACTTCGTTCCGGCGTGGCTCGGCCTCGGCGACGATGGGCGGCGGCTTGGCATCGCGGTGGCCGATCTGCGGCTCGGCGGGCGGCGCCTGCCGCGCGCCGCGTTCGGCGCCGGATGGCACGCCGCCGAGGCGGGCTGACGCTGGACCGACGGGGCGGCGCATCTGACGCTGCCGGCGCTGGCGCGTCCCACCCTGCTCAGCGTGCGGTTGGCCACGGCCGGCGCGCGCTACTGGACGGCGACGGCGGAGGCGGAAAGCGTCGCGGCGTAACGCGACGCCGCGGCTGGGCACGCCTCACATCACATCAACTGATCCAGCAGGCCATCGCTCCCCTTCCGCAGCAGCGGCCTGTCCGGCAGCTCGCTCTCCCAGCCGCCGCCAAGCGCCTTGTAGATCTGCACCAGATCGGTCGAGACGTTGGTGACGCTGTTGGTCAGTTGCTGGTCCGCGGCCAGCAGGTTCTGTTCCGTCGTCAGCACCGACAGGAAGTCGGCGACGCCCTGCGCGTAACGGTCCTGCGCCAGCTTCACCGCGCGCCGGTTCTGCACCACCGCCTGCTCCAGCCGGTTGCGCCGCCGCTGCTCGGCGTCGTAGGCGGTCAGCGCGTCGTCCACCTCGTGCAGCGCGTTCAGCACCGTGCGCTGGTAGTTGATCGCCGCTTCCTGCTGCTGCTGCTTGCGCAGTTCCAGCATGCGCCGCAGCCGCCCGCCCTCGAAGATCGGCAGGCTGATCGAGGGGCCGAGCGAATAGGTGCCCGCGTCGTACCACGATCCCAGATAGTTCATCGCCACCGCCTGCATCGCCACGCTGCCGGACAGCGTCACGCGCGGATAGAAGTCGGCGACGGCAACGCCGATATCCGCCGTCGCGGTGTGCAGTTGCGCCTCCGCCTGGCGGATGTCCGGGCGGCGCCGCGCGAGTTCCGATGGCAGACCCACCGGTACTATCGGCGGCACCGGCGGCACCGGGTGCGGCACGGAAAGCTCCGCCTGCAGGCTGCGTGGCGGCTGGCCGAGCAGGAAGGCGATCGCGTTGATGACCTCGGTTTCCTGCGCCTGCAGCGTCGGCAACTGGCTCGCCACCGCTTCCACCTGCGCCGCCGCGTTGGCCACGTCGAGGTCGGTGGTGACGCCGCCGGCGGCGCGCTGCTGCGTCAGTTCCAGGCTCTGCTGCGCGATGTGCAGATTGTCCTGGGTGATCTCGATGTTGCGCTGCACGCCGCGCAACTGCACATAGTCGCGTGCCATCTCGCCCAGTGCCATCAGCAGCGTTTCGCGCTGCGCTTCCGCTGCCGCCTGCAGCGAGGCTTCCGCCCCCTCGATGTTGCGCCGCACGCGGCCCCAGAGATCGAGTTCCCACGAAGCGTCGAAGCCGTATTGGTACAGGCTGAACGGCTGGAAGATCGCCCCCTGGTTCTGCGCCGCCCCATTCGTCGCACCCAGCCCGTTGGTCGCCGTGCCCGGCGTGCCCGCCTGCGGCGTGTTGGCCAGCCCGCCCGCCCCGGCGCCGCTGGTCAGCGAGGACGCCGTGCTCGGTCCCGGCAGCGGGAACAGCGAGATCGCCCCCTCGCGCGCGATCTGCTGATAGGTGTAGCTGGCGTTGGCATTCATGTTCGGGAACAGGTCGGCGCGTGCCACGCCGAACGACGCGCGGCTCTGGGCCAGGCGGATGCTGGCGGAGCGCACATCCAGGTTCGCGGCGGCCACGCGCTGTTCCAGCGCGGTCAGCTCGGCGTCGTGGAACAGTGTCCACCATTGCGGATCAACGGGCTTTTCCACCACCTCGCTCACCGGCTCCTGCGGCGGCGGGGGCTTCGGCGCGGCGAACCAGGTGGCCGGGTTCCAGTTCGCGCTCGGCGCCTGGTAGTCCGGCCCGACCTTGGCACAGCCTGCCAGCACAACGACGACCGCGAGCGGGGCAGCGC
>JAJZVE010000990.1 GCA_021845835.1 Pseudomonadota bacterium
TACAGGATGTCCTTGTTGTGCATGACGAAGTGACGCGCGACGAACAGCGATTCGGGCCGGCGCATGTTGAGGTGGTAGACGATCGGCACCATCCCGTCCCGCGGTGTCGGCGCCCCCTTGGCCTGCGGCAGCAACTGCATTGCCGCAGCCGGCTCGAAGCGCAGGATGAACACGCCCGCCGGGTCGGCCCGGTCGTCGAGCATCCCGCCCGCCTTGGCCAGCGCCTCGTCCAGCGTCAGGCGTCGCGTGCCGAACGGCAACAGCGCGTTGCGCCCAGTGGCGCCCGCCACGGTCAGCGATTGCGGATCGCGCACCAGGACGATCTGGTCGTCGGGGCGGACGTAAATGTTCTCCCGCGGCGAATCGAGCACTTCCTGCAGCGGCATGCGGATGGTGCGATTGCCGCGGGAGAGTTCGATGACGGTGTCGCTGACCGGCGCACGGATGCCGCCGGCGGCGGCGATCACGTCCAGCAGCCGGTCGCCCCGCACGCTCAGCGGCACGCGGGCGCCAGGCCCCACCTCGCCCATGACCGTCGCGGTGCTGCTCAGGTTGCGCACCACGGTGACCAGCGCCTGCGGGTTGTCCGCCTTGCCGGTCAGGCGTGCGACGATTTCCTGCTCCACCTCCGGCGGCGTGCGGCCGGCCACCGGCACGCGTCCGGCAAAGGGCACGGTGACCGAGCCATCGCCCGCCACCACCTGGGGGGGGATGGTGGCGCTGTGGGAGCCGGGCGATGCCGCCGACAACGCGGCGGGGGTCGCGAACAGGCCGCCGGACCCGGCTTCCCACAAGGTGATCTGCACCAGATCGCCGATGCCGATGCGCTGTGTCGCGGCCGGCCGGTAATCGCCGAATGCGCCCTGCAGCGTCGGCTCAGCAACGTTCGCCAGCGCGTCGGCCGTCGGCAGGTTGAGATCGACCAGCGCCACCTGCCCTTTCGTCTTGTCGCTGATATCGAGCAGGTCGGTGCGATACGGGCCGGAGCGGGGCAGGATCGTGCAGCCGGCCAGCAGCAGCGCGGCCAGGCCGATCGGGATGGTCTTGTGAAGACGCAGATGCAACGCCGGCTTTCTCACTGGGCGAACGCCGGAAAAATGTTCGCTTGGATATCGGACTGCCGGCGCATGGTTCTGATTATGAGGCGGGAAGCACGGGGTCAAGCACTTCGATTCGTCCTTGGCGAAGCGGGTCATGCGTGCCACACACCCGCCGATGGCACCCGCAATCCTGTACGATCAGAGTGACGTCGCCTATCGCATGGGCACCGGCATCGCCACCTATGCCCGCAACCTTGCGGCGGCGGCGCAGAAGGACGGCTTCGCGGCCGAGGCACTGCTCAGCACCGATGTCGCGATCGATCCGCGCAATCCGGTGCTGGCCGAGATCAGCCTGTTCGACTATCGCCGCCCGCCGCGCCTGCCCTGGCTGGAGCCGCTGACCAGCACGGTCCGCGGCCTGTTGCGCACCCCCTTCGGCCATCGCCCGCAGCCCTTGCAGATGAGCGGCACGGTGTTGCTGTCGCAGGGCAGCGTGCCGGTGTTCGACCGCACCTATGTGGCACGCCGGCTGTTCAATGCCGCGCGGGCGCATTTCTACGCCGATGGCCGCTTCGCGCGCGTGCGGGTGCCGACCACGCCCGCGCTGTTCCACGCCACCCATCCGCTGCCGGTGCAGGTGCAGGGCTGCCCCAACATCGTCACCATCCACGACCTGGTGCCGCTGCGGCTGCCGTACATGACGCTCGACAACAAGCGCTACATCTTCCGGCTGCTGCAGGCGCTGGTCGCGCGGGCGGACCACATCGTCACCGTATCGGAATACTCGCGCCGCGACATCATGGCGCTGTTCGGCGTGCCGGAGCATCGCATCACCAACACCTACCAGGCGGTGACGCTGTCGCCACGCGGCCTCGCGCCGTCGGACGCGGAAGTGGCCGAGCAGGTCGGCAACCTGTTCGGCCTCGATGCCGGCGAGTACTACCTGTTCGTCGGCGCGCTGGAGCCGAAGAAGAACGTCACGCGGCTGATCGATGCCTATGCCGCCTCCGGCAGCCGCCGGCCGCTGGTGATCGCCGGCGGCGAGGGCTGGCAGAACCAGGGCGATCTGGAACGCATCAACGACACGCGCTTCGGATTCTGGCGCATCGCCGACAATACCGTCTCGGCCTACCGCCAGGTGCGGCGCATCCCCTATCTGCCGGCCGAGCAGCTCGTGCTGCTGCTGCGCGGCGCGCGGGCGCTGCTGTTCCCCTCGGTGTTCGAGGGTTTCGGCCTGCCGGTGCTGGAGGCGATGACGGTCGGCACGCCGGTGATGACCTCCGACCGCACTTCGCTGCCGGAAGTGGCGGGCGACGCGGCGCTGCTGGTCGATCCGACCGATCTTGGCGCCATGACCCGCGCCATCCGGCAACTCGACAACGACAGCGACCTGCTGGCCGAGCTGTCGCAGCGCGGACGGGTGCAGGCGGAGGCGTTCAGCATGGCGCGCTACCAGGCGCGGATGCATCAGCTCTACGGCGCGCTGCTCGGCGGCACGCCGGCCGGCTGAGGCGGCGCTGCCGGCTCAGGCCGGCAGGCGCAGCGCCCGCAGGGCATCCGCGCGATCGGCCAGCCGTCGCCCCGCCCGCGCCAGGCGCGTCAGGTCCGCGGCGGGCGGGAAGCCGCAATAGGCCAGCGGCTCGACCACCCGCTCCTCGGCGGTGCCGGCGGCAAGCCGCG
>JAJZVE010000991.1 GCA_021845835.1 Pseudomonadota bacterium
AGCCCGACTGCGTGGCCATCTTCCGCCCGGCCGATTTCGGCGCCGGCAACGCCGCCGGGACATGCACCACCGGCGCATCCAGCCGCCGCCCGCGCGGCGTCAGTTGCCGGGCGAAGGGCACCGAGTCGATGAAGGACTGCACCTCCGCGGCACTCGCCTGCAGCCCCTCGAAGCGGTCCCATTCATGGCCGGGGCGGATCTGCATGGCGGCGCGGAACAGCTCCATCTGCTCCCTGGTCATCAGCCCGGCATGGTTGTCCTTGTGGCCGGCGAAGGGCAGGCCCATGCCCTTGATCGTGTAGGCGATGAAGCAGGTCGGCTGGTCGCCCTCCGCCGCCGCGGCGTTCAGCGTGTCGATGATGGTCTCGATGTCGTGGCCGCCCAGGTTGGTCATCAGCGCGCCCAGCTCGTCGTCGCTCAGCGGATCGAGGATCGCGCGCACCCCGGCCGACCGGCCCAGGTCGGCCAGCACCGCCTGCCGCCACGCCGCGCCCCCCTGGAAGGTCAGCGCCGAGTAGAGACTGTTCGGGCAGTCGTCGATCCAGCGCCGCAGCGCGTCGCCGCCCTCCTGCGCGAAGGCCGCTTCCAGCTTGCGGCCGTATTTCATGGTCACGACGTTCCAGCCCATGTCGCGGAACAGCCCCTCGATGCGGCCGAACAGCCGGTCGGGGACGACGCTGTCGAGGCTCTGGCGGTTGTAGTCGATGATCCACCAGACATTGCGGACGTCGTGCTTCCAGCCTTCCAGCAGCGCCTCGTAGATGTTGCCTTCGTCCAGCTCGGCATCGCCCGCGATGGCGATGTGCCGCCCCGCCGGCAGGTCCTCCGCCGCCAGCTTGTGCAGGCGCACATAGTCGGCCATCAGCGAGGAGAAGCTGGTCATGGCGACGCCGAGCCCGACCGAGCCGGTGGAGAAATCCACCTCCGGCCCGTCCTTGGTGCGGCTCGGGTAGGATTGCGCGCCGCCCAGCCGGCGCAGCCCGGCCATGTTGTCCTCGGTCTGCCGGCCGAACAGGTAGTTGATGGCGTGGAACACCGGGCCGGCATGCGGCTTCACCGCCACCCGGTCCTGCGGCCGCAGCACCGAGAAATACAGCGCCGCCATGACCGAGATCACCGAGGCGCAGGACGCCTGGTGCCCGCCCACCTTCAGCCCGTCGCGGTTGGGGCGGACATGGTTGGCGTGGTGGATCATCCAGGCCGACAGCCACAGCAGCTTGCGCTCGATCTCGTGCAGCAGCGCGGCACGGCGTTCGGCGCTCAGTCCGGCCCGCTCGGGCGCGACCGTCGTGTCCATATTGATGTCCTCCCTTTCGCGGCGCGCGGCGTCAGCTCCAGCCCCGCGCCAGCCGCCGCACCGCGGTCGCCGCGTTGCGCTTGCCTTCGCCGGCGTAGTCCTCGTGATATTCCTCGATCCGCGCCGGATCATAAAGATAGTTCACCATGATGCCGGCGCTCTCCTTGAAGCCTTTCTCCGAGACGTCGGCGAGCGACATGATGCGTTCCAGCCGCGCGCCGTTGGTCAGGTGGAAATGCGCGACCGGATCGAGCGCGCGGTTGCCGCGGCTCTCCACCAGCAGATACCGCGCGCACAGCCGCAGCAGCACCGGCTCCGCCGCCTTGCGCAGGGTGGCATCGCGCCACCAGCCGCGCGCCGCCAGGATCGCCGCCAGCGCCGCCTCGCCGGTTTCCGGCGCCGGGCCGGTCGGCGGGGCGGCGGTGCGCAGGGTGGAGGCTTCCTCCTCGCTCAGCAGCTCGCCGCCCGCCTTGGCCAGCCGCGCATCCAGCCAGACGCGGAAGCCGGGCACCGGCGACAGCGTCGCGAAGTTCCTGAGGTTGCGCAGTTCGCCCGACAGCACCTCGACCACGCGCTTGATCAGGAAGTTGCCGAAGCTGATGCCGGCCAGGCCGCGCTGGCAGTTGCTGATGGAATAGAAGATCGCGGTATCGGCCTCGCGCGCGTTGACCAGCGGCGCCTTGGGGTCGAGCAGCGTCTGCACGCTGTCGGCCAGGCCCCGCACCAGCGCCACCTCGACGAAGATCAGCGGCTCGGCCGGCATGCGCGGATGGAAGAAGGCATAGCAGCGGCGGTCGGAATCCAGCCGGTTCTTCAGGTCGCGCCAGGAGCGCACGCCATGCACCGCCTCGTAGCCCGCCAGCTTCTCCAGCAGCGCCGCCGGGCTGTTCCAGTCGATCGCGCGCAGATCGAGGAAACCCACGTCGAACCAGCTGGCGAGCAAGGCGCGCAGGTCGCTCTCCAGCGCCTGCAGCAGCGGGTCGCCGTCCATCAGGCCGCGCAGCTCGGCGCGCAGGTCGACCAGGAACTTCATCCCGTCCGGGATCGCGGTGAACTGCGTCAGCAGCCGCGCGCGCGGCGGCTCCAGCACGCGGCGCAGCCGGGCCTTGGCGGTGGCGCGGGTGGCGGGGTCGGCGGCGGCCCGCACCTCCTCATAGGCGTCGGCCACCGCCTTGGGGTCGGAATCGAACCCGGCCAGCGTGGTCAGGAAGGCGCGGCGGCCGGGCCGGTCGAGCGTGAGATAGGTCTGCGCCAGCTTGGCGGCGCGGTTGCGGGCGCTGACCTCGCCGCCGCGGCCGGCGAGGCAGGCGCGCATCTGCGCATCCAGGCTGTCGTCCTCCTCGCGCCCGACGGCCAGCGCCATGTCGCGCCAGACGCCGGTGATGCGCCGGAGCGCGCGGTCGAACAGGCCGGAACTG
>JAJZVE010000029.1:0-6633 GCA_021845835.1 Pseudomonadota bacterium
ATCGCGCTCGACGATTTCGGCACCGGCTATTCCTCGCTCAGCTATCTGCGGCGCTTCCCGTTCGACAGGCTGAAGATCGACGCCTCGTTCGTGCAGGCGCTCGGCGACGGCGGCGAGGCGGACGCGATCGTGCGCGCCATCGTCGCGCTCGGCCGCAGCCTGGGCCTGTACATCACCGCGGAGGGCGTGGAGACGCCCGATCAGTTGACGGCGCTGCGCGCCCAGGCGTGCGACCAGGTGCAGGGCTTCCTGCTCGGCCGCCCGATGCCGCCCGTCGATATCCGCCGACTGTTCGCGCCCATGCCGGCGCCGGCCTGAACCTCACGCACGCCGCCGCACCGCCACGCCGAGCAGCGCCAGCGCCGCGAAGCCGGCGCCGGCCCAGAACGTCGCCGCCGGCGAGACCGCGTCCCACAGCCCCCCCGCCAGCACGCTGCCCACCAGCAAGCCGGCGCCGGACACCATGCTGAGCAGGCCGAACCCGGTGCCGCGCAGCCGTTCCGGCACCGCATCGGCGACCAGGGCCGAAAGCAATCCCTGTGTCAGCCCCATGTGCAGCCCCCACAGCGCCACGCCGGCGAGCGTCGCGGCCGGTCCGCGCGTCAGCGCCAGCACCGCGTCGGCCAGCGCCAGCACGGCCAGGCCGGGCGGGATCAGCCGCCGCCGGTCGATGCGGTCGGACAGCACGCCGGCGGGATAGGCGCTGAGCGCATAGCTGAGGCTCATCACCGCCGGCACCAGCGGCACCAGGGTTGGCGCAAACCCGGTGCCGGCGGCGCGCAGCACCAGGAACGCCTCGCTGAACCGCGCCAGCGCCAGCACCGCCGCGATCGCCGCCACGCCCCAGAACGCGCCGCCGAGTTCCGCCAGATCGGCGCGCCGGATCGGCGCCGCCGCCGCCGCGCCGCGCCGCGCCGGCGCGTCCTTGACGCCGAAGCCGAGCACCGCGACCGCAGCGGCGGCCGGCGCCACGGCGATCCAGAACACCGCGCGGATGTGGCCGTGCAGCGCCATCATCGCCGCGACCGCAAGCAGCGGGCCGAGCGTGGCGCCGACCGTATCCAGCGTCTGCCGCAGCCCGAACGCGGCGCCGCGCACCGCCTCGGGCGTCAGGTCGGCCACCAGCGCGTCGCGCGGCGCGCCGCGGATGCCCTTGCCGATCCGGTCGATGAAGCGCGCCGCCAGCACGGCGCCGACGCCGCCGGCCAGCGCGAACAGCGGCTTGGTCAGCGCCGACAGGCCGTAGCCGGCCAGCGCCAGCGCCTTGCGCCGCCGCAGCCGGTCGCTGAGCACGCCGGCGAACGGCCGCGTCACCAGTCCCGCCGCCTCGGCAACTCCCTCGACCAGACCGACCGCCTCCACGCTGGCGCCAAGCGTCGTGACCATGAACAGCGGCAGCAGGCTGTGGATCAGTTCCGAGGAAGCGTCCATGCACAGGCTGACCAGCCCGAGCGCCCACACCCCGCGCGGCAGCCCGCGCCAGCCGGCGGCGGCGCTCAGCGCCCGATCCCCGCCAGCGAGGCACGGAATGCGGTGAAGTCCATGCGCGTGTCTCCCCCCGGCACGCGCCAACCTAGATGATCCGGGCGCCATCCCGCGAGGGGCGCGCAAGCGGCGCAGGCAGCCGCCCTGCCCGCGCCGTTTTGAGCGGTTACCGGCCCGGGCAGCGCACCAGCGGATTGGGGAAGTCGGCGCAGCCGGGGAAGACGATCTCGTTGGCGCTCTTGCGCACCACATGCAGCTCGTCCGGCCCGGCGCAGCCGAAGCCGGACGCCGCGGCGCCGGTCTGCGGCGCCCCCGTCAGCGGGTCCACGGCGCCGCTCGCCGACGGCGGCGCGGGGGCGAAGGTGAAGTCGGTACGGTTGCCGCTGACGCGCGCCGTCGCCACCACGCGCTGCACATAGGTCGCGTCGGTCAGCGTCGCCCGCAACACGATGTCGCGCATGAACACCACGGTCGGCTGGGCGAGGCAGCTCTCGCGGCTCGGGTGCGGATCGGCCGGGAACAGGCCGCCGGTCCAGGCGCCGAACAGCCAGGCATGCGGCGGCGGCGCCTGCGCCGCGGCGTCGGCGACGGGGACGAGGCAAAGCAGCGCGGCGAGCAAAGAGCGCATGGCGACGATCCAACAATGGCACGCAACGATAGCGCGCGCCGCGCCGCCCGCCAGCCCGCATGGCGCAGGCTTGAACGGCCGCCGATTGCCTCGCGGCGGGGCGCGTGGCATGGCGGGGCATGATCCAGCGCTTCTATCGCGGCCTGCTCGCGCTTGCCGCCTCGCCGCGTGCCCCATGGTGGCTCGCCGCGGTGGCGTTCGCGGAGAGCAGCTTCTTCCCGGTGCCGCCGGACGCGCTGCTGATCCCGATGGCGCTGGCCCGCCCGCACCGCGCCTGGCGGTTTGCCGCGATCTGCACCGCCGCCAGCGTCGCCGGCGGCGCGCTCGGCTACCTGATCGGCTACGCGCTGTTCGACCGGCTCGCCCAGCCGCTGCTGCGCGCCTACCACTACGAGGCGGCGTTCGCGCACTTCCAGGCGACATACGCGCAATGGGGCCTGTGGGTGATCCTGGTGAAGGGGCTGACGCCGATCCCCTACAAGATCGTCACCATCGCCTCCGGCGCCGCGCATTTCAACTTCGCGGTGTTCATGGCGGCGAGCGCGGTGACGCGCGGCCTGCGCTTCTTCCTCGTCGCCGCCCTGCTGCGCCGCTACGGGCCGCCGGTGCGCGACTTCATCGAGCGGCGGCTGACGCTGGTAACGACCGGCGTCGCCGCCGGCATCGTCGGCGGGTTCCTGGTGCTGCGGTTCCTGTAGCCGCTACGCCGCCAGCGCGCGGGCGAACACCGCCGGATCGACGTTGCCGCCGCTGAGCACGCAGCCGACCACCTTGCCGCGCGCGTCGAACGTTCCCGCCAGCAGCGCCGCCAGCGCCACCGCGCCGCCCGGCTCGACCACCAGCTTCAGATGGCGGAACGCGAACGCCATCGCCGCCAGCACCGCCGCCTCGCTCACCGCGACGCCGCCGGCAAGCAGGCGGCGGTTGACGGCGAAGGTCAGCGCCCCCGGCATCGGCGACAGCAGTGCGTCGCACAGCCCCGGCCCGCCCGGCGCATTCGCCAGCCGCTCGCCGGCCGCCAGCGAACGCGCGGTGTCGTCCCAGCCCTCCGGCTCGACGCAATAGACCCTTGTCGCAGGCGACACGCCCGCCAGCGCCAGCGCGCTGCCGGCGATCAGCCCGCCGCCGCCGGTGCAGACCAGCAGCGCGTCCATCGTCAACCCGGCGGCGCGCGCATCCTCCGCCAGTTCCAGCGCCGCGGTGCCCTGGCCGGCGATGACGTGCGGATGGTCGAAGGGCGGGATCACGCTCTGCCCGGTCGCCTCGGCATGGGCGCGGCTCAGCGCCTCGCGGTCGTCGCGCTGCCGGTCATAGGGGCGCACGCTGGCGCCCCAGGCTTCGGTGCTCTCGCGCTTGATGCGCGGCGCATCGGCCGGCATGAACACCGTCGCCGGCGCCCCGACCGCGGCGGCGGCGGCGGCGACCGCCTGGCCGTGATTGCCGGAGGAATGCGTCACCACGCCGCGCCGTCGCGCCGCGGCGTCGAGCTGGCGGATGGCGTTGGTGGCGCCGCGCAGCTTGAAGCTGCCGGTGCGCTGCAGCGGCTCCGGCTTGAGCAGGATGGTGCCCCCGGTCGCCTGATCGAGCGCCGGGCTGCGCAGCATCGGCGTGCGCACGATGAACGGCGCGATGCGGGCGCGCGCGGCGGCCACGTCGTCATGGGTCGGCAGGTCCATCGGGCACTCCTTCGTCACGGCAGACGCGGCAGCAACGCGGCCGGCTGCGCGCCGGCGCGACCCGTCACCTGATAAAGCCGGTAGCGCCCCGCCACCATACGCTCGCGCGTCCGGTCAAGATCGACGAACGGCGCCAGCGCCGCCCAGTCGGTCGCGTCCGGCGGGTAGCCGGCACGCGCCAGCAGCATGCCGCGCTGCCCCGCCAGCGTCGGGCGCGCGTCCGGCAGCGCGAACAGCGCCCAGCGCGGCTCCACGCCGATCACCGGCAGCGTCCCCGGCAGCAGCCGCGCCAGCTCCGCCGCGGTGGCGTAATTGTCGGCGGCGACGAACGCCGCCCCCTCGCGCGCCGCCGCCGCCGCGACCGCCCGCGCCAGACCGGGCCAGCCCCCCAGCCGCAGCAGCGCCGGGTCCAGCCGCGCCGGCAACGCCAGCAGCGCAAACCCGGCCTGGACGTAAGCGAGCAGCGTCACCGCGCCGCCCAGCGCCACCGCGGCCGCGGCCCAGCGCCGCCACGGCAGCGCCGCGGCGGCCAGCGCCGCGCCGGGATAGAGGACCGCCGGCCAGTTCGCCTGCACGCGATCGCCCAGCGCGTGTTGCACGAATACCACGGCCGGCAGCACCGTGACCGCAGCGAGCAGCGCGAACCCGGTCTCGCCCCGCCAGCCGCGGCGCAGCGCCAGCACCATCCCCGCCGCGAACATCGCCGCCAGCAGCGGCGTCGCCAGCCCGAGCTGGCCGGCCACTAATTCCAGTAGATATTGTAAAGCGCGCGCCGGGTGCCAGTCCGCGGTCCGCCCGCCCTGCCGGACGAAGCTTGCCCAGCCATGGCCGGCGTTCCATGCCGCCACCGGCGCGAACAGGAGCAGCGCGATCGCCGCGCCGAGCCACGGGTGCGCCCGCCGCAGCCACGGGCGCAAGCCGGGGACGGCCGCGATCCACAGCAGGATCGCCGGCGCCAGCAGGAACGCGGAGTACTTGCTGTCGAGCGCCAGCCCCGCCATCGCGCCCGCGACCAGCCACCATCGCCCCGCCCCGGTGGCGAGCAGCCGCCCCAGCGCCCACAGCGTGGCGGTCCAGAACAGCAGCAGCGGCGTATCGGGCGTCATCGTCACCGTGCCGACACCGAACAGCAGCGTTGCATTCAGCAACACCGCCGCCCGTACCCCGGCCCGCCGCACGCCCAGCAGGTCCGCCCCGGCCTGCGCCAGCAGCACGCTCCCCAGCATTCCGGCGAGTGGCGCGAGCAGGCGCACGCCGAGCGGCCCCTGCCCCGCCAGCGCGGTGCCGGCGCGAATCCAGAGCGCGACCATCGGCGGGTGGTCCGGGTATCCCGCCGCCAGCGCCCGCGACCAGACCCAGTAATACGCCTCGTCCGGCGACAGCGGAGCGAGCGCGGCGAAGACCAGGCGCAGTGCGGTCAGCGCCGCCAGCGCCAACAGGATCAGAACGGCACGCCCGACAACATCCGGCTGGTGCGGATGGTCTGCAACGTCTGCACCCGCGCGACATGCACCGCCCCGGTCAGCCGCTGCGTCAACTGGTTCTCGTGCGCCGTGTCGCGTGCCACCAGTTTCAGCAGAAAGTCGCCTCCGCCGCGGATCATGTGGCACTCCCGCACCTCCGGCCAGCTCGCCACCATCTGCTCGAACGCCGACAGCACGGTCTCCTTCTGGCTCTCCAGCCCGACCACGGCGAAGAAGGTGATTTCCCAGCCAAGCAACTGCGCGTCGGTGTCGGCATGGTAGCCGCGGATGATCCCCGCCTCTTCCAGCCGCCGCACGCGGCGCAGGCAGGGCGGGGCGGAAATGCCGGCGCGCCGCGCCAGCTCGACGTTCGTCATCCGCCCGTCGGACTGCAACTCGGCCAGGATGCGCCGGTCGATCGCGTCCAGAAGCGGCGTGTCGGCTGGCTGAGGTTTCATGCTGCGGGGTCTCCGGGCGGCCGACGCGCAATATCCTTGCACGAATCCGGCCAGGCAAGGCCACATCATGCATGCTTCCTTGTTCTGACCACGCGATGCCCGATATGCTGCCCGTTCATCGCTGCAGACGAGCCATGCCCGAGACCCATCGCACCCGCATCCTCATCATCGGCGCCGGCCCGGCCGGCTACACAGCCGCGATCTATGCCGCGCGCGCCGGCCTCGCGCCGCTGCTGGTGGCCGGACTGCAGCCGGGCGGGCAGCTGATGATCACCACCGACGTGGAAAACTATCCTGGCTTCGCCGAGGCGGTGCAGGGGCCGTGGCTGATGGAGCAGATGGCGGCACAGGCCGCGCATGTCGGCACGCGCATCGTCAACGACCTGATCACCTCCGTCGATTTCGCCAGCACACCGTTCCGGGCGACCGGCGACTCGGGGGACGGCTATCTCGCCGACTCGGTCGTCATCGCCACTGGCGCGCAGGCGCGCTGGCTCGGCCTGCCGAGCGAGCAGCTTCTGCAGGGCTTCGGCGTCTCCGCCTGCGCGACCTGCGACGGGTTCTTCTATCGCGGCAAGCGCGTCGCGGTGATCGGCGGCGGCAATACCGCGGTGGAGGAGGCGCTGTATCTCGCCGGCCTCGCCGACAGCGTGACGCTGATCCACCGCCGCGACTCGCTGCGCGCGGAGAAAATCCTGCAGACCCGGCTGTTCGCCAACCCGAAGGTGCGCGTGATCTGGGACAGCACGGTGGCGGAGATCACGTCCGCCGGCACCCCCGCGACGGTGGACGGCATCCGGCTGCGCAACGTCCGCAGCGGCGCCGAAAGCCGCCTCGCGGTGGACGGCGTGTTCGTCGCCATCGGCCACGCGCCGAACACGGCGCCGTTCCGCGATCAGGTGGCAATGGACGAGGAAGGCTAC
>JAJZVE010000029.1:6643-15601 GCA_021845835.1 Pseudomonadota bacterium
GATCTGACCACCCGCACCTCCGTCGCCGGCGTGTTCGCCGCCGGCGACGTGCAGGACAAAGTATGGCGGCAGGCGGTGACGGCTGCCGGAACGGGTTGCATGGCGGCGCTGGAAGCCGAAAAGTGGCTCGCTGCGCAGGGCGCCGACTCGGCCGCGCTCGCGGCCGATTGAGCGGAGATGACGATGACAACGCCCGGCGCCACAGGCACGGCTCCAGCCGGACAGAGCGGAAGGAACAGCGTAACGATGGACTGGGACAAGCTGCGCGTGTTCCATGCGGTCGCCGAGGCGGGCAGTTTCACGCATGCCGGCGACACCCTCAACCTGAGCCAGTCCGCGGTGTCGCGGCAGATCTCGGCGCTGGAGGAGGCGCTGCAGGTGCCGCTGTTCCATCGCCACGCGCGCGGGCTGATCCTGACCGAGCAGGGCGAGAGCCTCAACCGCACGGTGCGCGAGGTGTTCGCCAAGCTCGCCATGACCGAGGCGCTGCTTACCGAAAGCAAGGAAAAGCCGGCCGGCAAGCTGAAGGTGACCACTACGGTCGGCTTCGGCGCGACCTGGCTGGCGCCGCGGGTGCAGCAGTTCCTGGATCAGTACCCCGAAGTGACCATGACGCTGATCCTGGACGACTCCGACCTCGACCTCGCGATGCGCGAGGCGGACGTGGCGATCCGCATGCACCCGCCGAAGCAGCCGGACCTGGTGCAGCGCCACCTGATGACGATGGAGTGGCACATCTGTGCCGCCGCCGAGTATCTGCGCAAGCACGGCACGCCGCAGAAGCCGGAGGATCTGGACAACCACCGCATCGTGCTGTTCGGCGATTATCGTCCGCCGGTCGCCGACATCAACTGGCTGGCCGAACTGGGCCGCCGGGGCGGCAATCCGCGCCGGGCGCTACTGGAAGTGAACAGCCTGCAAGCGATGGTGATGGCGGTGCGCTCCGGCCTCGGCATCGCCGCGCTGCCCGACTACATGGCGGCGGAAGAAGAAGCGCACGGTATGGTACGCGTACTGCCCGAGGTGAAGACGCCGAAGGTGGACGTGTATTTCGTTTATCCTGAGGAACTGCGCACATCCAAGCGCGTCGCGGTGTTCCGCGACTTCCTGCTGGCCCGGCTGGCACAGCGGAACTGAACCGGCAGCGGTGCGACGGCTGCGCAAGGCTCGCGGCCATGCAGCTTCGTCATGGCGGCCCCGGATGGCTGCCGGTAGCTCGGCTGCGCTGCCGGCCATAGTTTCATCTGCCGATTGCGACGCCTTGCTGTTGACTGGCGGCGCAGACGCGAAGCCTCCCTGTTCACTGCCCCGCCGGATCACCCGATCCGGCGGGTTTTTGTTTATGATGGGCAAGCGCTTTCCCCCATATTTGCCGCCGCGCCGCTGCCGTGAGAAGAAGCGGGCGACAGAGTCTAACGAGGGTTTCAGAATGGAAGGCGGCGGAGCAGACCTGCCGGCGGACGGCAGGGCCCCGCCACGGCGGACGCAGCGGCCCGACCGGCGACGCAGCCTGGAACAGGGCTATGCCGCCGCCGTCGCCGAACTGCTTGACCTGCGGCGCGAGCTGGCGAGCGTGCATGCGTCGCGATCGTGGCGGCTGACCGCGCCGCTGCGCTGGCTGCGCAATGGCCACCCGGCCGCGGCGCCGCTACCGCCGCCCGCGCCGCCGCCCCCTGCGGCGCCCTGCGCCGCCGACCCGGCCGCGACGATACCGGTGCAGGTTTCCCTGCTCGCGCCATTCGGCGGTGATGCCAGCCTGCTGGCCGCGCCGGCCGGCCTCGGCTTCGCGCTGCTGCCGGCCCCAGCCGACACGCGCGGACATGCGGCCGTCATTTGCAACGCCGCGGCCGAGCGCGCGGCGACGGAATGGCTGGCGATCTGGGACGGGCGCAGCCGGCCGCTGCCCGGCTGGCTGGCGATGCTGGCCGACAGCTTCGGCACGTTTCCGAACCTCGGCATGGCAGGGGCGATTTCGCTCGACCCGGCCGGGCGGATCGTGGCCTCCGGCGCGTCGCTGGGGCCGGACGGCAGCGTGCGGCCGCTCGGCGCGGGCGCCCTGCCCGGCGACGCCGCGCACGGCTTTGCCGCCTGCGTGGACACCGTGCCGGTCGGCGCGGTGTTGCTGCCGACGGCGGTATGGCGGCGCTTCGGCGGTCTCGACCCGGCGATCGAATCGCTTGACCATGCCATCGCCGAACTGGCGCTGCGGCTGCGCGCGGCCGGGCTGCGGGTGGTGCGCCAGCCGTTGGCCCGCCTCGTCCGTCCCGCGCCGGCAGCGGACGACCCCTGGATCGCCGCGTTCGGCCGCTGGCAGGTGCGCAACCGGCAGATCGCGGAGCTGGGTGCGCTGTCCGTGCTCGGCCTGCCGCGCATGGCACCGCCGCGGGTGCTGTTCGTCGATCATTTCGTACCCACGCCCGACCGCGACTCCGGCTCGGCCGACCTGCACGCGATGCTGCGGCAGTTCGTGGCGCTCGGCTGGGAGCCGACGCTGCTGCCGGCGAGCGACCTCGACCGCGCCGATGCGTATGTGGACGATCTGCGCCGCCGCGGCGTGCGGGTGGCGACCGGCGGAACGTGGCGCGACGTGACCGCGTTCCTCGCCGCCGACCGCGCCGCGTTCGAGCTGATCGTGGTGTCGCGCGCCAGCATGGCGAGCGGGGCGCTGTTCGCCCAGTTGCGCCGCCACTCGCCGTTCGCGCCGCTGGTGTTCAACACGGTGGACCTGCATTTCCTGCGCCAGGAACGCGCCGCCCTGCTGGAACGCTCGGCGGCAGCGCTGGACGAGGCGTTCCGGGTGCAGCAACTGGAACTGGGCGCGATCGCCAGCGCCGACTGCACGATCCTGTTGTCGGAGGCCGAGCGGGCCCTGGTCGCGGCGCTGCTGCCGCACGCGCGCACCCGCGTCATCCCCGCGATGCGCGAGATCCCCGGCCGCCGCGCGCCGTTCGGCCCGCGGCGCGGCGTGGCGTTCATCGGCGGCTTCCGCCACAGGCCGAACGTCGATGCGGTGGTGAGCTTCGTGCGCGAGGTCTGGCCGCTGCTCGCCACACGGCTCGGCGCGAAACTGTCCATCGTCGGCGCCGACGCGCCGCCGGAGGTGCTGGCGCTGGCCGGCCCGGACGTGGAACTGCTCGGCCATGTCCCCGATCTGGATGCGGTGCTGGCGCGCTGCCGGGTCACGGTCGCACCGCTGCGCTTCGGCGCCGGCATCAAGGGGAAGGTCGTGACCAGCCTGTCCGCCGGGGTGCCGTGCGTGGCCAGTCCGATCGCCGCCGAGGGCATGGGGCTGACCGACGGCGTCAACGTGCGCGTTGCCGCCGACCCGGCCGCCTTCGCCGCCGCGGTGGAGCAATTGCACGAACAGCCGGAGCTGTGGCAGCGCCTGTCCGACGCCGGGCTGGCGTTCGTGCGCCGCGCCTACTCGCTGGAGGCCGGGCGGCCGTGCCTGGCGGCGCTGCTGCGCGAGCTCGATCTGCCGGTGCCGGCGGAGGACGGCCCGACGTGAGGCTGCTGGACCGGCTGCGCGGCGCACCGGCCGCGCGCCTCGCGCCGCGTGCAGGCGACGCGCCGGTAAGCGTGGTGGTGCCGCTGTACCAGCACGCGCGCTACGTCGCGGCGGCGCTCGCCAGCGCGCTGGCGCAGACCGCGCCGCCGCGGGAGATCCTGGTGATCGACGACGGCTCGCGCGACGACGGCGCCGCGATCGCCGCGCGGGCGCTGCGCGGCGTCGCCGGGGCGCGGGTGCTGCGGCAGGACAATCGCGGCGCCGCCGAGACGATCAACGCGGCGGTGGCACAGGCGGCAGGCGACTGGATCGCGGTGCTGAACTCCGACGACCAGTTCGCGCCGGACAAGCTGGCGCGCTGCCAGCTTGTGATGGCGGCGCAGCCCGACGCGACGCTGATCGCCGGTGGCATCGCGCTGGTCGACGCCGCGGGGCGGCGGCTGCAGCGTGGCGTGTCCGCGGACTGGCTGCGCCGGGCGCACGACTTCGCCGGCCGCGCGGCGCATCCGCCGCTGGCGCTGCTGAACGAGAACTTCGTCGCCACCACGTCGAACATGGTGTTCACGCGGGCGCTGTGGCGGCAACTGGGCGGCTTCGCGCCGCTGCGCTACTGCCACGATCTGGACTTCCTGCTGCGCGCCTTCGCCTGCGCGCACGTCGCGATCGACGCCGAGGCGGTGCATGTGCTGTACCGCGTGCATGAAGCGAACACGATCGCCGAGGACGTGCGCGGCGTGCGAGTGGAACTGGCGGCGGTGATCGCAGAAGCGATGGCGTCGCTGGGGCCGCGATTGCTGCCGCAGGACGACGACGCCGGCTTTGCGCTGTTCCGCGAATTCCTGCGCAACAAGGCGGTGTCGGAGGCAGTGCTGTATTTCACGGCCCTGCGCGGCCGGTTCGCGGATGCGCATGCGTTCTACCGGCACGTGACGGCGGAGCCGCAGCGGACGCGGTTCCTGGAGATGGTCTGAGATGGCCCGTCTCGGGAGCGGGCATGACGACCTGCCCCGTCTCCGCCCATGACCTTCCTGTTCCGCCGCCGTCCCGCCGGTCTGCGCGTGCTGGTCGAAGTCGGCAGCTTCGACAAGGGCGGGCTGGAAAGGGTCGTGCTGGACAGCGCGCTGGCGCTGCATCGCGCCGGCGTGCCGACGCTGATCGTCAGCGTCGGCGCGCTGGGCGACCTGGCGGCGGCGGCGCGACGCCACGGGCTGCGCGTCGAGGGACTGCCGGCACAGGGCACGGAACGCGCCTATGCGCGGTTGCTGCGGGATTTCCACCCCAGCCTCGCGGTGTCGCATTTCTCGACCTTCGGCTATCGCCTGCTGGCGCGGCGCGGCGTGCCCATCGTGTCGTTCATCCACAATGTCTATGCCTTCATGGACGCGCCGCAGCGTGCGCGCTTCGCCGACGACGACCGGATGGTGGCGCGCTACGTCTCCGTGTCGCCGAAAGCCACGCTCTACGCCTCGGCGCGGCTCGGCATCGCGCCGGCGCGCATCGCGACGATCCCGAACGGCCTTGACATCGACGAATACGCGCGCCGCGCGGCGGACGCGCGGCCGGTCAGTCGCGAGTCGCTTGGCATCGCCGCGGGCGATTACGTGTTCCTCAACGTCGCCTCGTACAATCTGCACAAGGGTCATTACGTGATGGCCGCGGCGCTGCGCCGGCTGCTGCCGGCGCGGCAGGACATCCGCATCGTCTGCATTGGCAACACCGTCATCGCCGCCCATCTCGCAGGCCTGCGGGACCATCTTCGTCAGCATGGTCTGGACCGGCACATGCTGCTGCCGGGCTACACGCAACGGGTGGAGGACTGGTTCGCAATGGCCGATGCGTTCCTGCTGCCGTCGTTCATCGAGGGCTGGAGCATTGCCATGAACGAGGCCATGAGCTTCGCGCGCCCGATGATCCTCGCCGACACCGGCGGCGCCGCCGAGGTGATCGAGAACGAGGACACCGGCATCCTGCTTGCCAACGAATACGGCGAGGTGACGGCGCTGGACAACGTGCTGCTTGACCGGCTCGCCTATGATACGCGGGACTTCCGCGTCGCCGGCGAGCTGGCGGGGGCGATGGCACGATTCGCCGACGATCGCGCCGCGTGGGCCGCGGCGGGCGCGCGCGGGCGCGACAAGCTGCGGGCGCGCTACGGGCTTGCGACGATCGCCGCGCAGCACCGCGCGGTGTTCGAAAGCGTCGCGGCCGGTGCGCCATGAACGCGCTGCGCACACGCTACCTGCCGGCGCTGGCGTTCTGGCTGGGCAACCACCTGTTCATGAACTGGACGCCGTACCGCGTGCGCCACTGGTTCCTGCGGCGTTTCTGCCATGTGCGGATCGGACGCGACAGCAGCATCGCGATGGGCTGCTTCGTCACCGGCACGCACATCTCGATCGGCGACAACAGCGTCATCAACCGCTTCACCTATCTCGACGGGCGGGAGCCGCTTGTTATCGGCAACAACGTCAACGTGTCGCACTACACGCTGATCCAGACACTGACGCACGATCCGCAGGCGCCGGATTTCGGCACGCGGCCGGGGCCGGTCGTGATCGGCGACCATGCCTGGATCGGCGCGCGCGCCATCATCCTGCCGGGCGTCACGATCGGCGAGGGCGCGGTGGTCGGCGCGGGCGCGGTGGTGACGCGCGACGTGGCACCGTACACGATCGTCGCCGGCAGTCCGGCGCGCGCCATCAACCAGCGCACGCGCGACCTGCATTACCGCACGCGCTATTTCCCGCTGTTCGACACCGACATCCAGTAGCGCCCGGCGCCGGCGCGCAAGCCGCACCGGTTGTTCAACCGCCCGTTGCGGCGGACACGGCAGCATTGGTCATGCAAATGCGATGACCGCGCCTGCGACGATCGGTGTACGCTCACGATGATCGTGCGCGTGGAAACAATGGCCCGCGCGCGCGCTCTGACGTCCGAAGATTCCGGAGGATGCCGCTTCGTGATTTCGCTTCCGCTATGGAGTCGCCGTCTGCGCGCCGGCCCGCTGGCGCTGTTGCTGCTGCTCTCCGCGTTCGTCCTGACCGGTGTGGCCTGGCAGCGGGGCGCGGAGTACGACGAGGGCTACACGGTGTTCCTCGTCAGCGGCGTGCCGCGTCCGGACTGGCCGGCGACGCCGTTTTATGCCGGGGACGAACGCGGCGTGTTCGACGGCAGCAGCACGCCGCTGCGCATCGTCCACGACCTGCGCGCGAACGACGTGCATCCGCCGCTCTACTTCTGGGCGGCGGCGGGGTGGCGTGCGCTGTTCGGGCCGGACCTGTTCGTGCTGCGGCTGTTCTCCGTCCTGTGCGGCGTGGCGACGCTGGCGCTGGTCGCCGGACTGGCCGCGGAGGTAGGTGTGCCGCCGCTGGTGGCGATGCTGCTCACGCTCGGCTGCTACGGATTCAGCTACACCGAGGCGGTGACGCGCGACTTCACGCTGGCGGAGCTGCTGACGGCGGCGGGCGTGTGGATGCTGGTGGTCGCGGCGCGGCGCGGCGGGATGCTGCTGGCGCTGGCCGGCGGGCTGGCGCTGGGACTGGCCAGCTTTGCCAACTACCTCACCTCCTTCGTGGCCGCGGCGTCGCTGCTGTGGCTGCTGGTCCGGGCGTGGCGGCAGCCTTCGGTGTGGCTGCCGGCGGGCCTCGGTTTCGCGGCCCTGCTGCCGGCCGACCTGTTCTTCTTCCTGGCCCAGCGCGGCAGCCGCGACGGGCAGTTTCCGCCGTTCCACCTGCTGCCGAGCATCGCGCGGCTGGCCCAGTACACGGCGGCGAACGTGTTCGGCGGGCTGCCGCTCTATGCCGGCGGCGCGCTGCGCTGGGCGCTCGGCGGTGGGCTGGCGCTGGCGCTGGTCGGGCTGGTGCTGCTGATCGCGGCGCGCTGGCGGCAGGTCGGGCAGCCCGATACACGCCGGCTGCTGGCGCTCGCCGCCGTTGCGCCGCCGGTCGGGCTGATCGCGCTCGGCATGGTGTTCGACAACACGCCGATCGAGCTGCGCTACATCGCCTATGCCACGCCGTTCTTCGCCATGCTGCTGGCTGGCGCGTTCGCCAGCCTGCCGCCGGCGCGCGGGGCGGCGCTGCTGGTGCTGGTGCTGGCGCTGCAGGCGGCATCGCTTGTGGGTCTCGCGCGCATGCCGCAGACCATGCAGCCGCAGGCGGCGGCGACACATCTGGCCGCGGCGCTGGCCGGGCCGGACGGGCTGGTGCTGATCCCGCGCGGCAATGACGGCGTCGGCGTGGTCGGGGCGGTCATCCAGTCGGCGCCGGACTGGCTGCGGCTGCTGGTGGTGCCGCGCGACGCGCCGGCGGAGGCGATCCGCGCGCGGGTCGGCGCGGCGCCGAAGGTGGTGCTGGCGCTGATCGCGGTGGATGACGACAGCCGGGCGACGCTGCCGCAGATGGAGGCACTGTTCCGCGACCACCCGTGCTGGCGCGAGACGGTGCGCGAGCCACTGGCCGTCGCCTTCGCCCGCACCGCCGCCTGCGCGCCAACCGCCGGGGTACAGTAGCCGGCTCAGGGCGGAACGACGAGGAACAGGTCGGTATCGCCGGTCTGCTCGCCGGCGGCGGTCAGCATGGCGTGGACCTGGCCGCGATGGTGCGTCTGGTGGTTGAAGAAATGCGTCACCAGCAGCGCGCGCGGCGCACCGATCTCGCGCTGCGCGGAGCCGCTGAACCAGCGCATCTCGCCGGCCAGCCAGTCGGCGTCGAGCGTGACCGCCCAGGCGAGGATGCCGGCGTCCGCCTCGACACGGGCGGCCTGCAGGGTGGCGAAGTTCGGCTCCAGCGTGGCGCTGTCGCGCTGCGACAGCGCGGGCTTCGGCCAGCCGGCGAAGCGCGCCATCCACACGCGGTCCCCCCACAGCAGATGTGCGAGCGTGCCGTGGATCGAGCCCCAGAAGGCGCCGCGGTCGCGGGTGCGCTCGGCCGCGGGCAGCCGCGCCGCGGCGGCGTAGAGGCGCCGGTTCATCTCGGCGTTGTAGGCCGCCATCAGCCGCACCCAGTCCGGCGCGATCATGCCGGCAGGCCGATCAGCACCGCGTCGCCATCGATGCGCACCGGATAGGCGGCCAGATCCGCCTCGGCCGGCGGGCCGAGCACCTTGCCGGAGCAGACATCGAAGCGGGCGGCGTGCAGCGGGCATTCGATCACGCTGCCGTCGAGCCAGCCGTCGGTGAGCAGCGCGAAGGCGTGGGTGCAGATATTGGCGGTCGCGTGCCAGCCGCCGTCGTCGAGGTGAAACAGCGCGATCTGGTGTCCGCCGGCATCGACCGCCTGCATCTCGCCGGGCGGGATGGCGGCGGCGCTGGCGACACGCACCCAGTTTGCTGCTTCACTCATGCCTCGGACCTCCGGTTGCCGGCGGATCATGCCGGAGCCGCGGGGGAATGGGGAGAGCGGACGATGGCGTCGGGAGTCACCGTGATCGTCGGCGCCGGCCAGGCGGGG
>JAJZVE010000992.1 GCA_021845835.1 Pseudomonadota bacterium
TGGAGCGGGCATAGGCGGTCAGCGGGCCGGTCGCGTCCGTCTCCTTCCGCGCGCCGGAATCGGCGAGGCCATAGACGCTGCAACTGGAGGCGAAGACGAAGTTGCGCACGCCGGCCTGCCGCGCGCATTCCGCAAGCCGCAGGCTGGCGCCGCGGTTGATGGCGTCGGTGATCGCCTCGAACCGGTTGCCGATCGGGTCGTTGGAGATGGCGGCGAGATGCACCACCGCGTCGACGCCTGCGAGGTCGTCCACGGTGATGTCGCGCACGTCGCCGAAGCGCTGCGCGTCCAGCTTCACCTCCGGCGCCGGGCCGGTGGTGGTGACGGCGGAGGCGAACAGGCCGGTGTCGAAGCCGATGAGTTCGGCGCCGGGATGATGTTCGCGCAGTTGCGAAATCACGGCGGGGCCGACATAGCCCATGTTGCCGGTGATCAGGATGCGCATGGGAAGGGTTCCTCAGTCATGTTGAAGCCAGGACAGACCGCGATCGTGACCGGCGGCGGCAGCGGCATCGGCCGCGCCATCGCCGCGGCGCTGGCGCAATGCGGCCTGCGCGTGGTGCTGGTGGGACGCGACGCGGCGAAGCTGAACGCCGCCGGCATCCCGCACGCGATCCCGCTGGTGGCCGACGTGGCGACGGAGGCGGGGCGCGCGCGCATCGCCGCCGCGGCGGGCGGCACTCTCGGCGTGCTGGTGCATTCCGCCGGCGCCTACTCGGCCGATCCGGTGGAGCGGCTGGACGAGGCGGCGTGGCGGGAGATCGAGGCGGTCAATCTGCATGGGCCGCTGCTGCTGACATCGTGCTGTCTTAGCCAATTGCGCGCCGCGCGGGGTCAGGTGGTGTTCATCAACTCCTCGGCAGGACTCCAGCCCGCCGGGGCCAACCGCGCCGCGTATGCCGCGACCAAATACGCGCTGCGCGCCGCCGCCGACGCGCTGCGCGCCGAGGTGAACGCCGACGGCATCCGCGTGCTGAGCGTCTTTCCCGGCCGCACCGCGACGCCGATGCAAGGCGCGATCCTGCAGGCGGAAGGCCGCAGCGCCGCGCCCGGCACGCTGCTGGCGCCGCAGGACGTGGCGGCGATGACGGTCGCGGCGCTGTCGCTGCCCGACAGCGCCGAGGTGACGGAGATCGTCATGCGGCCGATGAAGAAGCTCTGACCAGCAGCCCGGCGTCCCGCAACGCCGCCGCCGCCGCCGCCACGGCGGCGAAGGGGTGGCCGGCGCGCGCGGCGATGTCGAACAGCGAATGCCGCCCGTCCGACAGGTTCAGCACCCACAGCATCGCCATGCGGTCGATCGGCACCGCGCCGTCATACAGGCCGCGCCGGCCGAGCTGCGGCTCGCCATAGGGCGCGGTGTTGACGAAGGTCTCGTCCTGCTCGATCAGGTCGACGATCTCCGTCAGCACGCGCAGCGAATCCGCGAGCGACTCCGGCCGCACGAAATCCGGGTTGTCGGCGGAGGTGTGGTATTCCGGGAACGTCCCGCCCGGCGAGCGCATCAGGCAGCCCATCTTCAGGTCGAAGCCGGGCGAGCAGAATTGCCGCTCGTCATAGCCGGTCGGCGCGAACGGCAGGATGCGCGCGCCGCCCAGCACATGCGCGGCGTAGCGGTCGATCGGCGCATCGCCGCGCCGGCTTTGCTTGTAGCTGGGGGCGGCGGGATCGCCGAGGCAGGTGAGGACGAGGCCGTGCCGGATGCGCGACGCCGCGTCGCGGTTGGCGGCCAGCCAGCAGATCGCGCCGATGGTGCCGGGCGCGAACAGGAAGCGATAGGTGAAGCGCCGGCGGCGCTGCGCGAGCCGCCGCGCGAGTTCCACGGCGACGGCGATCGAGGCGAGGTTGTCGTTGGCGAGCGAGGGATGGCAGCTATGAGCGGAGAACAGCACCTCGCCCGGCTCCTCGCCCGGCAGCACGCATTCGCCGTAGCTCAGGCTGCCCGGCGCGAGCGTCGCGTCGATGCGCACGCGATAGGCCTCGTCGGCCAGCGCCAGCCGGTCGCGATGCGCGAGGCAGAATCCCCAGTCGCGCACGTAGTAGCTGGTGCGGTACGGGATCAGCGCAGGCTGGTCGGGCAGCGAGTGCAGATGCGCGTCCAGTTCGGCGCGCGACACCACGCCGTCATACGGCGCGCTGTAGTTCAGGACATGCAGCGAATGAAGCGCGGCGTCGATCACGCGCCGCCCGTCCAGCGTCGCCACCCAGGCCTCGCGCAGCGTCCATTCCGGCGGCACCTCCCAGTCCAGCACGCGCGTGCCGGAGGGAACCTCGGTGATGCGCAACGGAATGCGCGCGGCGATGTCGCGCAGCGTGGCGCGCAGCCCCGCGCCGGTGATGCTGCGCAGCAGCGGATACAACTCCGCGACATGGGCGTGGAGTCTGTCGCCGGTTCCGGTCACACTGTCCCCCGGACGGGAAGGGAACACCGCGCATGCATTTTCAGCCGACCGAGATTGCCGGGCTGTTCGCGATCCGGCTGCAGCGCTTCGAGGATGCGCGCGGCAGCTTCGCCCGCCTGTTCTGCCGCGACACGTTCGCGCGCCACGGGCTGGCCGATTGCTTCGTGCAGGCCAGCCTGTCCGTGTCCCGCCGCGCCTTCACGCTGCGCGGGATGCATTTCCAGCGCGCGCCGCACGCGGAGGTGAAGCTGGTGCGCTGCGTGCGCGGCGCGATCTTCGACGTGGTGGCCGATCTGCGGCGCGACAGCCCG
>JAJZVE010000993.1 GCA_021845835.1 Pseudomonadota bacterium
GAGCGGGATGCAGGGATCATCGCCCTGGCATGCTCAGCGCGGCAGCGGCGCTTCCGCCATCTGTGTGCGAGGAGTCCCGCCGTTACCGCTCAGCGCCAGAAACGAGGCGGGGTTGACCGGGGTGCGATGCACCAGCACTTCGAAGTGCAGATGCGGTCCGTACGAATGCCCTGTCGTACCTACACGGCCCAGCACCTCGCCCTCCTTCAGCTCGGTGCCGACCGTCACCTCGCTCGCGATCCGGGAGAGGTGGGCGTAGCGTGTCACGATGTCATTGTCGCTGCGCAGCACGACCAGCTCCCCATAGCTGCCGTCCCAGCCAGCGTAGACGACCTTTCCGGCCAGCGCCGCGCGCACGGGCGAGCCGTAGCGTGCGGCAAGGTCGATGCCTGGATGGAAACCGTCGTGGCGATTCCCGAAACCGGAGCTGACGCGCGCCAGCTCGGCGGCCGGCATCAGCATCTGAGGTCCGGGCGGCTGTCCGGCCCACGCCGGGAAGGCAAGCGAAAATGCCAGCAGGCCGAGGGACGCCGGGAGCAGAGGGGTCATGGCTTCCCACTAACCGCTCCGGGC
Source organism: Pseudomonadota bacterium (assembly GCA_021845835.1). Next base: position 574 of record JAJZVE010000993.1, read on the forward strand.
GCGGCGCGCCAGCCGCAATCCGGGCATACACCGCGAAATACTCGCATTGCTTCTCCGCGGCTTGCCGGCTATTCATCAGCCGCTACGCGAACTGTGCGGCGACGAAGCTGCCGCGTGGTTCCGGTCATGCCATGAGCCTCGGAATGTCATCTCTCTCCACACCTCCTGCGCGATCGAAATTGCCGCGACGGACGCTGCTCGGCGCCGGGCTGGCGCTCGGGGCCGCTGGGGTGCGGGCGCGGCCGGCACGGGCCGCGCCCGGGCAAGGGCTGGCGATCGTGATGAACTCGGCCGCTGCCTCGTTCAGCGTCATCGACGTGGCCAGCCGCACCGTGATCCGCACGACGCCCGTGCTGCGCGAGCCACATCATTGGGCGCTGCTGCCCGACCGCTCCGCGCTGCTGATCGGCGACACCAGCGGCAACGCGCTGTTCTTCCTCCACCCGGCCACCGGCGAGGTCCTGCGGCGCGCGCCGATCAGCGATCCGTACCAGCTCTGGTTCAGCCCGGACGGACGGCATCTCGTGGTCAATGCGCTCAGCGTCGATCATGTCGATGTCTATGACGGGCGCACGTTGCAGCACGCGCATCGCTTCCGCCTGCCGACCATGCCGAGCCATCTGAGCTACGCGCCGGACGGCAGCATGGTCTATGTCAGCCTCCAGGCCAGCAACGGCTTGGTCGCCATCGACCTGCGGACGATGACGGTGATCTGGCAGACCGCGATTGGCAAGACGCCCGCCGGCGTGTTCTGGCATGACGGCAAGCTCCTGGTCGGGATCATGGGCAGCGACCACGTCGCCGTGGCCGATCCGGCCGACGGTCGTGTGACCCGCCGCATCCGCACCGGCCGCGGCGCGCACAATCTGTTCTATGCACCGGACGGGCGGCAGATTTACGTGACCAACCGGGTGGAGGGCAGCGTGTCGGTGCTGGACGCCGGTTCGCTGAACGTCTTGCGCAGCTACACGGTGCCGAACGGTCCCGACTGCATCGCTTTCGCCCCGGACGGCAAGCTCTGGATCAGCATGCGTTGGGGCGGCCATGTCGCCGTGCTCGATCCAGCCAGCGGCACGCACGAGACAATCGCGGTCGGGCGCTCGCCGCATGGCGTTTTCCTCACCGCCTCGCCGAGCTTGCCCGGTCCTGCCCGATCGGCCTCGCTCAGCCTCTCCACCGCCTGATGGACCCGTTCAGCGTCGCCGCCGATGCCATCCAGCAGCATCTGCTGGTGCCGCTACTCTATCGTCTCGGCGGAATGCAATGGCAGGAGCTTGCCTATGGCTGGGCGCTGTTCGCGGTGTACGGCTTCGCGCAGGTGGTGTTGACCTTCGCGGTCTGCCTGCCGCTGGAACGCTGGCGGCCAATCGAGCACTGGCCGGATCGCCGCGCCGTGCTGACCGATGCGTTCTACACGGTGCTGGCGCGCGTCGGGCTGTTGCCGCTTGTCACCTTCGTCGTGTTTTACAGCGTGCAGGCTTGGTTCAACGGCATGTTGGTCGATGCCGGATGGCTGCCGCCGATGCTGGAGAGCGTCGTGCCCAGCCTGGCGGGGCGCCCGATCGTCAGCTTCCTGCTCTACGCCGTCATCCTCGATTTCGCCGATTACTGGCGCCACCGCATCGCGCATGTCCTCGCCTGGTGGTACGCGCTGCATTCTGTGCATCATGCGCAGCGGCAGATGACGTTCTGGTCGGATGACCGCAACCATGTGCTCGATGACCTGCTCTCCGCACTTTGGTTCGGCGTGATCGCGCTGCTGATCGGGATCTCGCCCTTCCAGTTCCCGCTGCTGGTGCTCGTGCTGCGCTTCGTCGAGAGTTTGTCGCACGCCAATGCGCGGCTCGCGTTCGGGCGCATCGGCGAGCGGCTGCTGATCTCGCCGCGGTTCCACCGCGCGCATCATGGCGTGCGCGCCGCCGGACAAGGAAGCTGCAATTACGGCGCGGTGCTGCCGTGGTGGGACATGCTGTTCGGCACGGCGGATTTCGCGCGCGGCTTCGTGCCGACCGGCGATCCATCGGGCGAGGAGGCGCTGGCCACCGGCGGCTATTTCGCGCAACAGCGCGCCGGCCTGCGCCGGATGCTCCGCATGCTCGGGCGTGGCGCCCAGCGGAGCGCATAACCGGCCGCCCCGCGT
>JAJZVE010000994.1 GCA_021845835.1 Pseudomonadota bacterium
GCACGCACCCCGGCCGCGACATCCTCGGCGGTGAACACCTCCATCAGCCGCAGCACCTGCACGAACTCGCGCTTGCCCTGCTTGCCCATGCGCGCCTCCAGCAGGCGGCGCAGCGTCGCGAATTCCTCCGGCAACGCCCACCCGGCCAGCGGCGCCGCCTGGTCGAGCGCGCCGATCTTGCGCTCCAGCAGGGCAAGGTAATGCAGCGGGTCGAACACGAAGTCCTCCCGCTCGTAGGACCGCACATGCCGGGCGATGACCTCCGCGCCGCAGGAGATCACCACGCTGTCGACATGGCCGCGGATCAGCACCTCGTGGTGGCCGTAGGTCGTCGGCACCGAGTAATCCGTGCCGCGATAGCGCACCAGCGACAGCGAACTCACCCGCCCCGGCTGCTTGTCGCATGCGTCGTAAGGCGCCGGCGGCAGGTCGTGAAAGCACGCCTGGTCCCGCGCCAGCCGCGCGCCGATCGTCGCGTCGTGGCCGCGCAGCCGATCGCCGAGCCGACGGCGGCAGTCCGCCAGCAATTGCTCGTTCAACGCCGCGAAGCTGGCGGCGTGCGGCACCGGCACCAAGTGGTTCCGCCGAGCGAACCCGACCAGCCCCTCCACCTTGCCCTTGTCGTTGCCCTTGCCAGGACGCCCAAAGCGGTCGGCGAACAGGTAGTGCGATTGCAACTCGCCGAACACGCGCGTGCGCTGCCGCCTCCCGTCGCCCAGGATCCGCGCCACCGCCAACTTGGTGTTGTCGTACAGGATCGACAGCGGCACGCCGCCGAAGAACGCGAACGCCGCGACATGGGCGGCGCAAAACGCCTCCGTCGTCTCCGCGGGATACGCCTGCACGAACCCGGCGTCGCTGTGCGGCAGGTCCATCGCGAAGAAATGGATCTTCCGCTCCACCCCGCCGATCACCGCCAGCGCCTCGCCGAAATCCGCCTGCGCGTGCCCAGGGTCGTGCCGCAGCGGCACGAATACCTCGCGTTGACGCTGGCGCTGACCCAGCACGTAGTCCTTCACGATCGTCACGCCGCCGCCGAAGCCGTGCTCGTCGCGCAAACGCTCGAAAATCCGCTTGGACGTATGCCGCTGCTTCGCCGGCCGCCCCTTATCATCCTCCAGGATCCGGTCGATGATCCCGACGAACCCATCCAGCTTCGGGCGCGTCGGCGGATGGCTGCGCCGGTAACCAGGCGGCACCGAGAAGGCCAGCATCTTCGCCACCGTCCGAGGGTCAATCCCAAAACGCCGCGCCGCCTCACGACGGCTGATCCCCTCAATCCGCACCGCGTAGCGGACCCGACCATACAGTTCCACGAGCTTCATCCCCCAGCCCTCTGCGCTCAACGCAAAGAGCTTCACACCGATGGACTTTTACACCGGCGCAGCCGGACCACCCGGCCGCTTCCATGAGGGATTTTCACTCCGGCGCGTACACACCAGGAGGGGGCGGAATGTGCCGGGGAGGCACGTCGCCGGCCCTGGCATCGCAGGCAATCGTGTGTTGGAGCCGTCGGTGGCGGTCCCGCTACTCTCGCAGGTATCGGGCGACGAACTCGTATTGATCGACCGGGAAGTGGCCGTGGTCGCGGTGGAAGTCGGCTTGGCCGATGATCTCCGCGTGGATGATCCTGATCCAGCGCCGAACGCTCGGTCCATTGCCGTAGAGGGTGAGGAGATGTCGGGCTTGCATGAGGCAGGTAGCGCGTTCGCCGACGAGCGAGAGCTGATGGTTCCCGCGCCAGTGGCACCAGTCGTGCCAGGCCCTGAAGCACCAGTTGACCTCCGGGTCGGCGTAGATGGTGGCGTCGGAGCCACCGGAGAACACCACCATGCGCTTGCCGGTGTCGAGGTGGGCCGTGAGTTCATCGAAGGTGGCCGGTGCGTCTGCCGAGACGTCGAAGCCTATCGGGAAGAGCTTGTTTGCGATGTGCATGATCGCAGCGTTGAGGCCGGTATCGAGCGGTTGCATGAGACTCCCCTTTCGTTCGAGAGGGCCCAACACCTATGCAACGACAGGGATCGGAGCAACGTGCAGCATGAGCAGCAACGATGCGCTTTGCACGCGTCCGAGACGCCATGAGCAGCCCACTGCATATCGAAAATATGAAAGAAAGGGGTGGTAGTGTGCCTGGTTGGCAACACTCAGCGGGACGCCGACGTTTGGATTCGGGGCCTGCTTCGCGCGGCTGTTAGCCGATGCGGTATTCCAATTTGTCCGCGCCCGTCCACGGCTCATCGAAGAAGTCCATGATGGCGGGCACTTTCCAATTCGCGCCGAAACATGGCACGGACCGGAACAGGAAGTGCGCGGCAAGGTCGGGTGCGCCGAGGGTGTCGTAGAAGTCGATCATGTGGCGCAGGTGGAGGCGGTTGGTCGTGACGGTGAGAACGGTGAGGTTGGGGATGCCCCAGCGTTTGCGATACGTTCCGTTGCGCAGTATGTGCAGGTACCCTTCGAGCTTGCGGCCGTATGCCGTCCTGGCCGTGTCGGAGTTGATGCTCTCGGTCCTGCGATCGATCTCGACCGCATAGAAGCGCGGCTTGTCCCTCTGGAGGGCGAAGAGATCATCCGGGACGAGCGTGCCCTTCGGGATCGGCAGCGCGAGCGGGTTCGGCGCGGCCGTCGTCTCGGGCGGGCACTTGGGATGGGTGAACAGCCGCTCCTGGTCGGCATAGACCATGCCGGCGCGCCGCGCGGACAGCGCTAT
>JAJZVE010000995.1 GCA_021845835.1 Pseudomonadota bacterium
GGCAGGATCATCTGGTTGTCGCGGGCGCGCATCGTCACCGTGCCCTGCGGCGCCTTGGTGAAGGTCAGGTCATGCAGCCCTTCGCGCAGCGCGTCGGTGGACACCTTACCTGCCTTGGTCAGCGCCATCGCCGCCATGTGGGCCGCATTGTACATGGCGACCCCGACCGTGTTCATCAGCGCGTCCTTGCCGAACTTGGCGCGGAAGCGTTGCAGGAACGCCGCGTTGTTCGGGTTCTTGATGCTCATGAAGTAGTCGAAGCTGACATAGGCGCCCGCCGACACCTCGGGGCCGAGGCCGGAGGTCACCACTTCCTCGTCGTCCACGGTCCAGAGCGTGAAGTCCTTGTTCATGCCGGCGGCCACGAACTGCTTGCGGAAGTTCACGGTGTCGCTGCCGGTCAGCGTATGGAAGATGACGTTGGCCTTGGAATCGCGGATCTGCCGCAGGGCGGAATCGTATTGCGGCGTGTTGAACGGGATGTACAGCTCGCCCACCACGCTGCCGCCCAGCTGCTTCAGCTTCTCCTTGGTGAACTCGTTGGTCACCCGCGGCCAGACATAGTCCGACCCGATCATGAAGAACTTGCCGCCGAACTTCTTGACCATGTACTCCATGTGCGGCCAGACCTGCTGGGTCGGCTCCGGCCCGAACATGAAGATGTCGCGGTTGCAGACGCCGGGGTAGTATTTCTGCTCCTGGCCTTCGTAGAAGGTCGGATACAGCAGCACCTTCCGCGCCGCCGTCACCACCGGCCCGGCCGCGTTGCGCTCGGCGCTGCTGAACGTGCCGGCGAGGAAGTCCACATGCTCCTCGCGCACCAGCCGGTTCGCCTGCTCGACGACGATGCGCGGCTCGGTCTTGGAATCGCCGATCAATATCTCGATCTTGCGGCCGAGCACGCCGCCGGCGGCGTTGATCTCGTCGACCGCGAGCTCGAAGCCGGCGCTGTGCGCCTTGCCATAGACGGTCCAGGCGCCGGTCAGCGGCGAGATCAGGCCGACCTTGATCGGCTGCTCGCCGGCGGCCTTCACGATGGACGGGGCCGCGAGCGTCGCGACCGCGCCCGCCGCCGCGCCCTGCATCAGCCCGCGCCGCGAGACGGCGAATGATGTCTGCGTGGTTGTCTCTGTCATGTTTCTCCCCTGAATTCGCTATGGCCAACGGGCATCCGCCGGCTGTCCGGCGGATGCCCGTTCCGTTCACGGCGTCGGACCGGCAGCGTGACCGCCGCCGGCGCGCATCATACGCCGACGATCGACTTGGCGACCGAGGCCCCGAGGGTATATTTCGGATCAACCATGTTGCCAAGCCGCACCCGGCCGCACTGCGTCAGCAGCAGGTAGGCGTCAAGCTCGTCGAAGCCGAAATCGCTGGCCATCCAGCGCACGAGTTCGCGATAGGCGATCCGCGCCGCGTCCTCCATCGGCCGCCCGGAGCCGATGGTCATGAACATGTCCTTGTTCTCCAGCCGTGGCCAGCCGATCGTCCAGCCCTTGATCAGGTCGATCTGCACCGTGGTGACGGTGGGATGTTCCACCGCGACCCCGCACAGCTCGCCATCGCCCTGCGCCGCGTGGCAGTCGCCCAGATACAGCAGCGCGCCCTTGGCATTCACCGGCAGATAGATCACCGCATCAACCGCCACGTCCGGCAGGTCCATGTTGCCGCCGTAGTAGTCCGGCTGCAGCGACGAGATCGCCTCGATTTCCGGCGACGTGCCGATCGTGCCGATGAACGGCTGGTAGGGCAGGGTGATCCTGTCGTTCCACTTCACGCCTTCCTCGGGCGTGATGACCAGCTTGCGCACGCGCTCCGGCAGCGGCGCGTTCAGCAGCGCGGTGGCGCCGGTGCCGACCAGTCCGCCGAATTCGGGAATGAGGCAGGTCGTGCCGACCGGCTGCGGGCCGCGCGGGCGGATCGAGCGGATATGCACGGCGAGGCAGTCGCCCTTCTCCGCGCCGTTGACATAGATCGGGCCGTTCTGCGGGTTCAGGTACGGGAAGTTCAGCTTCTCGCTGGGCTTGTCGCTCTCCGATTTGATCTTGCCCTCGAACGCGTCATGCGTCTCGCAGGACACCACGGCGCCGGGATCGACGGTCAGCACCGGCTTGGCGTAGGGGCCATAGACGTAGTGATAGGCGCCCTGGTCCGCCTCGGTGATCATGTAGTCTCGGCCGGCCTTGCCCTTGGCGACGCCCTTGCGCGCCATGATCGATGTCTCAAGCCAGGACATGGGAATCGCTCTCCCCTCTGTTGGTGGTCCGTCAGACAGCCAGGAAGCGGCGGACCGTCTCGCGGTCCTCCAGGCCTTCCGGCTGCAGTTCCGCGACGATGCGGCCCTTGTCCATCGCATAGCAACGCTGCGCCATGCTGCGGATCATGTCGATGTTCTGCTCGACCAGCACGATGGTCAGGCCGGTGCGGCGGTTCAGCTCGACCGCGATGCGGCCGATATCCTCGACGATCGAGGGCTGGATGCCTTCCGACGGTTCGTCGAGCAACAGCAGGTCGGGGCGCGAGACCAGCACGCGGGCGATCGCGAGCTGCTGCTGCTGGCCGCCGGACATGGTGCCGGCCCGCTGCCGGCGGCGTTCGCGCAGGATCGGAAACGCCTCGTAGGCGCCTTCATAATCGGCCGGCTGGTCGCGCCGCAGGCTTTCACCGACGCGCAGGTTCTCCTCCACCGTCATGCGCGGGAACACGTC
>JAJZVE010000996.1 GCA_021845835.1 Pseudomonadota bacterium
CTCGATCACGATGTCGCCGCCGTAGCCGTATTGCTGGAACACGAGGCCACCTGCCGCCACGGCGCCGGCCTGCAGCACCAGCGTGCCGCCGGACACGCCGTCACTGGTCGCGGTCGCGCCGGAGACGAACCGCGCGACGCCGCCGGGGCCGGCGATGACCGCGGAGGCCGCGCCGCCGGACATAACGGTCAGATTGCTGCCGTCCGCGACCGTGGTGCTGGACAGCGCGCCGCTGGAATCGACCACAAGCGTGCCGCCGAGGGCCGTGATGGCGGTGGCGCGGCCGCCGGCTTCCACCGTCAGACTGCCGCCGGCCTGCACGGTCAGGCTGTTGGCCGGCCCGCCCACCGCCACGATCTCCTGGGCCCCCGCGGCGATGACGGCCGTGCCGCCGGACATGACGTCCGTGTCGATCGCCGTGCCGCCGTTCGTAACCAGCAGGTTCCCGCCTGACGAGACCACGGCCTGCGCGGCGACGCCGCCGGACTGCACGGTCACGCTGCCGAGGATGATCGTTGCATCGGCCGCGCCGTCGGACTGCACGGTCGCGCTGGCGCCGCCGAGGATGGTCGTCGCGTCGGCCAGGCCGCCCGACGCGACGATCAGGGTGCCGCCGGACTGCACCGTGCCCGCGCTTGCACCCAGTGTTGGACCCACGCGCAGCGTCGCGCCGCTGCCGATGCTGAAGTACCAGGCGGTTCCACCGCTGCCGGCAACCATGCTGCCGCCGGCCTCCAGCGTCACGTCATAGCCACCTCCGGAATCCACGCCGCCTGAGGAAACGATGACAGCCCCGCCGGGGTAGCCCACCGCGATCGGCGCGACCGCCACGCCCCCCGATGCGACCGTCAACGTGTTGGCGCCGCTGCCATAGTAGGCGCCTTCGACATAGACATTGCTGGCGACGCCGCCGGAGGCGACAATCATGCTGTCGCCGGCGCCGGCCATGAGCTGCGTCGCGATGGCGACGCCGAACACGGTCTCGGTGACGTTGTCATCGAGGCGGGTGCCGCTGTCGATCCCGCCGCGCGCGACGGTGATGCTGTCGCCGGCAGTCGCCGTCATCGCGTCGAAAACGACCCCGGAACTGATCGTGATGGCAACGCCCGCCGCCAGCGTGCCGGCGACCATGACCCCGCCGGCCTCGATCGTGAGGGCGCCGGCCTGCGTCAGCGTCATGCTGACCGCGCTGGCGCCGCTCTCCAGCAGGAACGACCCGCCGGTCACATCCGCGGTCTGGTCGACGCCGCCGGAGAGAACTGTCTCGGTGCCGGCCGCAAGTCCGACATCGAAGGCGGTGCCGCCCGAAGAGACCAGAAGGCTGCCCAGCGCGCCGACGGTTCCCCCGTCCAGCGTGCCGGACATTCCGATCGTCATCGCGCCGCTGATCGTGGCCGAGAAGGCGTAGGCACCGGACAGCACGGTCTCCGATGCGCCGGCGGCAATCAGCGTCCAGGCGTCGCGGCCTCCCGACACGATCGTCTCGCTGGCGCCGGCGTTGAGCACGGTGCCGGACGGCGCGCCGCCCGCGACGACATCGAGCGTGCCGCCGCTGTCGACCACGATTCCGGCGACGGTGTTTGAGACCGCCAGGGTGACACCGCTGCCGACCGTCGTGACCATCCGAACCCCGCCGCCTGTTTCATTCAGGAGCGTTATATTCCCAAATTATTCCAATCTCCGCAACGTCGCCGGTCCTGCGCGGTCGCCGGGAAGGATCGTCGGAGTTCGATTGGCGGTCCGCCCTGTGGCGCTACATGCGCTCCCTCTCCGCACCGCTGGGGCGGAGAGGGTCGGGGTGAGGTGGGGCCTGGCCATTCCCGCATCGATGACGTTTGGCAACAACGGGCTGCATCGCCCAAACACAGCAACACGCAAGCCATCTTGGCGCCTGTGGCGCTACACCCCCGCTGCTTCCAGCGCCTGCGCCAGATCGGCGAGAATATCGTCGATGTGCTCGATGCCGATCGACAGCCGCACGTAGCCGGGCGACACGCCGGTCGCCAGTTGTTCGTCGGCACTCAGTTGCGAATGCGTGGTGCTGGCGGGATGGATGGCGAGGCTGCGGGCGTCGCCGATATTGGCAACGTGGTACAGCAGCTTCAGCGAATCGATGAAGCGCCGCCCGGCCTCCGCGCCGCCCGCCAGCTCGACGCCGACCAGCCCGCCCTGGCCACCCTTCATGTAGCGCGCCGTCCATTCGGCGGCGCGTCCGGTCAGCGTCGAAGGATGGATCACGCGCGTCACCTCGCGTCGCGTCTGCAGGAATTTCGCCACCGCCAGCGCGTTCTCGCAATGCGCCTTCATGCGCAGCGCCACCGTCTCGACACCCTGCAGGATCAGGAAGGCGTTGAACGGGCTGAGCGCGGCACCGAGGTCGCGCAGCAGCACCACGCGCGCGCGGATGATGTAGGCGATCGGGCCGATCGGCTTCACCGCTTCGGTCCAGACCGCGCCGTGATAGCTGGGATCAGGCGTGTTCAGGGCCGGCTGGCGCGACGGGTGTGCCGCCCAGTCGAAATTGCCGCCGTCGATGATGACGCCGCCGATCGAGTTGCCGTGGCCGCCGAGATACTTGGTGACCGAATACATCACGATCGCCGCGCCATGCTCGAACGGCCGCACGATCAGCGGCGCGGCGGTGTTGTCCATGATCAGCGGAATGCCGAGCGGGCGGCCGATCGCCGCCACCTCGGCGATCGGGAAC
>JAJZVE010000997.1 GCA_021845835.1 Pseudomonadota bacterium
GAGCAGCGCCCAGCCGAGCATCAGCAGCGTGCCGCCGGTCGGCGCCAGCGGACCCAGATGCACCCCGCCCAGCGCCAGCGCATAGACCGCGCCGCAGAAGCACAGGCTGCCGAGCACGAAGGCGGCGCCGGCCAGATGCGCGGCGCGCCCGCCGCGCGGCGCCCAGATGCCGGTGGCGACCAGCGCCAGCGCGTGCCAGCCCTGCATCTGCACCGCGCGTCCCGCCATCTCCGCCGCCGGGCCGGCAAGCAGATGCGCCGTCGCCGCCGCCATCGCGACCGCACTCAGCCCGGACAGCGCGCCGAGCCCGATCCATGCACGTTCCATTGTCCCATCCTAACCGCCGCGCGGCTGTTCCACCACGCGCGCCGGTTCGGTATAGAGGCGCGTCATGCCCCGCGGCGACCTGTTCCCCGAGATCGGACCGTTCGAAACCGGCTATCTGCCGTTGACGGACGGCCACGTCATGTACTGGGAGCAGGTCGGCAATCCGCGCGGGATGCCGGCGCTGTTCCTGCACGGCGGGCCGGGTGCCGGCGCCGGGGCGGTGCACCGGCGGTTCTTCGACCCGACGTTCTGGCGCGTGGTGATCTTCGACCAGCGCGGCGCCGGCCGCTCCCGCCCGCTCGGCAGCCTCGCGGCCAACACCACGCCGCATCTGGTGCGCGACATCGAGACGCTGCGCCAGCATCTCGGCATCGACCGCTGGCTGCTGTTCGGCGGCTCCTGGGGATCGACGCTGGCGCTGGCCTATGCCCAGACCTATCCGCTGCGCGTCACCGGCTGCGTGCTGCGCGGCGTGTTCCTTGGCCGGCGCGAGGAGGTGGAGTGGTTCCTGCGCGGCCTCGGCACGCTGTTCCCCGACGCGCACGCCGCCTTCGTGAACTTCCTGCCGGAGGCGGAGCGCGGTGACGTGCTGGGCGCCTATCTGCGGCGGCTGACGCATCCCGACCCGGCGGTGCACATGCCGGCGGCGCGGGCGTGGTCGATCTACGAAGGCTCGTGCAGCACGCTGCTGCCCAGCCCGGACACCGTGACCAGCTTCGCGCAGGACCGCACCGCGCTCGGCCTCGCGCGGATCGAGGCGCATTATTTCGCGCACGACCTGTTCCTGCCGTCGGAGCAGACCGAAGGCGGGCTGCTCGGCGGGATGGACCGGATCGCCCATGTGCCCGCCGAAATCGTGCAGGGCCGCTATGACGTGATCTGCCCGGCGCGCACCGCCTTCGACCTCGCCGCCGCGTGGCCGACCGCGCGGCTGACGCTGGTGCCCGATGCCGGGCATTCGGCGCTGGAGCCGGGCATCCGCCGCGCCCTGGTCGCCGCCGTCGAGCGTTTCCGCACCGGGCGCTGAAACCGCGCGGCGGGCCGGCGCTTCTTCATTCCGCTGCGCCATGCAGCAGGAATCCTCCCCGCATGGAGAAGTGCATGACCTCGTCCGCCCTCCGGGCTGCCCGCGCGCTGGCGCTGGCGGCCCTGTCGCTGTCCGTCCCGATGCTGCTGGCCGGTTGCCAGACCCCCCGCTCGCCGAACGACGCCACCGCGACCGACCAGACGGCGCTGCAGCAGGCCCAGGCGGTCCCGTCGCTGTCGATCACCGATGCCTATTTCATCGACCGCGCGACGCGCGGCGGCCTGGCCGAGGCGCAGGCCGGCATCCTGGCCGAGCACAGCGCCGGGACGGCGCCGGTCCGCCGCTTCGCGGCCCGGATGGTGGCGGACCACACGCGGCTGAACCAGGAGCTGCAGGCGATCGCGATGCGCAAGCGGATTTCGCTGCCCACCACGCCCAGCGACGTGCAGGAACGCGCGCTGAGCGGGCTGCAGGGACTGTCCGGCGCGGTGTTCGACCGGCAGTATCTCGACCAGCAGGTATTGATGCACGTACAGGCCATCAGCCTCTATCGCGAGGAGGCGCAGGCCGGCTCCGACCCGGACGTGAAGGAATTCGCGGCCCGCGCGCTGCCGGAACTGCAGCAGCATCTGCAGATGGCGGAACAGCTTGGCGGCCGGGCCTCGTCCTGAGGCCGGCCGAAGACGGAGGGGAATGGGAATGAAAGTCGGCGTGATCGGCCTTGGCTCGATGGGCATGGGGGCCGCGCTCAACCTGGTGCGCAAGGGCCATGAGGTGACCGGCTGCGACCTGCGCGCCGAGGCGCGGGACGAGCTGGTGCAGGCCGGCGGTCACGCGGTCAGCCGCGCCGCCGACCTGCCCGACGGGCTGCAGGCGCTGGTCGTGCTGGTGGTCAACGCGGCGCAGACCGAGGCCGTGCTGTTCGGCCCCGAGGGCTGCCTGTCCCGCCTCGCGCCGGGGGCGGTGGTGCTGTGTTCCACCACGCTGGCGCCGGAGGCGGCGCGGTCGCTCGGCGCGCGGCTGGCGGAGCGGCAGGTTGCCATGCTGGATGCGCCGGTGTCCGGCGGGGCGACCGCGGCGCGCGAGGGGCGGATGACGGTGATGGCCTCCGGCCCCGCCGCCGCCTTCGACGCCGCGCAGCCGGTGCTGGACGCGATCGCCGGAAAGGTCTGGCGGCTGGGCGAGGCGCATGGCGCCGGCAGCACGGTGAAGATGGTCAACCAGCTGCTCGCCGGCGTGCACATCGCCGCGGCGGCGGAGGCGATGGCGCTCGGCATCCGCGCCGGCGCCGACCCGCAGACGCTGTTCGACGTGATCACCACCTCGGCCGGCAATTCCTGGATGTTCCAG
>JAJZVE010000998.1 GCA_021845835.1 Pseudomonadota bacterium
GCGGCGGCTTCCTGCCGCCGGTGGCGCTGCCGCGGCGGATGTGGGCGGGCAGCCAGTTGACGTTCCATGCGCCGCTGCGCGTTGGCGACGCCGTCAGCCGCACCTCCACCATCGCCGACGTGACCGAGAAATCCGGCCGCAGCGGTGCCCTGGTGTTCGTCAAGGTCCGCCACGAGATCCGCCGCGCCGGCGCGGCGGCGCCGGCGCTGACCGAGTTCCACGACATCGTCTATCGTCCCGCGCCGAACCCCGGCGACGCACCACCGCCGCCCCCGCCGGCGCCCGCCGGGGCCGCGTGGCAACGGCGCTGGGTGCCCGACGACGTGCTGCTGTTCCGCTACTCCGCGCTGACCTTCAACGGCCACCGCATCCACTACGACCGCCGCTACGTGACCGGAACCGAGGGCTATCCCGGCCTGATCGTGCACGGGCCGCTGATCGCCACCCTGCTGCTCGACCTGCTGCGCCACGAACGGCCCGCGGCGCGGGTGGCGGAATACCGGTTCCGCGCCGTCAGCCCGCTGTTCGACATCGCGCCGTTCTTCGTCTGCGGCGCGCCGGAGGCCGATGGCCGCACGGTCAGGCTGTGGGCACGCAACGAACAGGGTGGCCTCGCGATGGACGCGACCGCCGTGCTGGCCTGAAGGAGACGCCATGCGACCGCTCGCCGGAATAACCGTCGTCACGCTGGAACACGCCATTGCCGCGCCCTTCGCGACGCGGCAACTGGCCGATCTCGGCGCCCGCGTCATCAAGATCGAGCGGCCGGGCGCCGGCGACTTCGCCCGCGGCTATGACGAGCGGGTGCGCGGCCTCGCCTCGCATTTCGTCTGGACCAACCGCTCCAAGGAAAGCCTCACGCTGGACGTGAAGCACCCGGAGGCGCAGGCGATCCTGAAGCGCCTGATCCGCGAGCAGGCGGACGTGCTGGTGCAGAACCTCGCGCCGGGCGCGGCGGCGCGGCTCGGCCTCGATCACGCGACGCTGTCGAAGGACAAGCCCTCGATCATCGTCTGCGACATCTCCGGCTATGGCAGCGACGGGCCGTATCGCGACAAGAAGGCGTACGACCTGCTGATCCAGGGCGAATCCGGCTTCCTCTCCGTCACCGGCACGCCGGAGACGCCGTCCAAGGCCGGCGCCTCGATCGCCGACATCGCCGCCGGGATGTATGCCTACAGCCAGATTCTCGCCGCCCTGCTGCAGCGCGGACGCACCGGGCGCGGCCAGCGCATCGACATCTCGCTGCTGGAAAGCCTCGTCGAGTGGATGAGCTTCCCCCTCTACTACGCCTTCGACGGTGCGCCGCCGCCGGCGCGCAGCGGGGCGAGCCATGCGACCATCTATCCCTACGGCCTGTTCCCCGCCGGCGACGGCAGGACGGTGCTGCTCGGGTTGCAGAACGAGCGCGAATGGGTGGTGTTCTGCGAGAGCGTGCTGCAACGGCCGGAGCTGGCGGCCGATCCGCGTTTTTCCTCCAACTCCCGCCGCAACGCGGCGCGGGCGGAGCTGCGGCAGATCATCGTGGACATTTTCGCCGCCCTGACCGCCGAGCAGGTGATCGCGCGCCTGGATGCGGCGCGCATCGCCAATGCGCGGGCGAACGAGATGCGCGACGTGTGGGAGCACGCGCAGTTGCGCGCGCGCAACCGCTGGCGCGAGGTCGGCACCGAGCGCGGGCCGATCCCGGCGTTGCTGCCGCCGGGTTCGTGGCAGGACGAGGACCCGCGCATGGACCCGGTGCCGGCGCTCGGCGCGCACACCGACGCCATCCTGGCCGAACTCGGCTATGGACCGGAGCGGATCGCGGCGCTGCGGGCGGACGGGGCGATCTGAGGCGGGGCTGCCCGCCGGGTTCGCTGTTGACTTGGCAAAGACCTCCAGCCGAGAGTTGCCGCCACAGGCAAGAGGCGGCCGGCGCAACGGCCGCCGTTCCATGCGGAGGGACGGGTCCATGACATCGCGACGACAGGCGCTGGCCGCGCTCGGGCTGGCGGCGGGTTTCGGCCGGGCGGCACGGGCGGCGGCGCCGCTGAAGCTCGGCGTGATGACCGACATGTCGGGCGTCTATTCCTCGGCCACCGGCATCGGCTCGGTGCAGGCGGTGAAGATGGCGGTGGCCGACGCGCTGGCCGGGCCCTGCAAGGGCATGGATATCCAGGTGCTCTCCGCCGACCACCAGAACAAGCCGGATGTCGGCGCGACGATCGCGCGGGAATGGTTCGACCGCGAGGGCGTCGCCGCCGCGATCGACATGTCCAACGCCGCGCTGCAACTGGCGATCCCGCCGCTGGCGGCGCAGAAGAACCGCATGGCGATCTTCGCCGGCGGCACCGCGCGCCTGTCGGGCGATGCCTGCTACCCGGACAACATCGTGCAATGGATGTGGGACACCTATGTCCAGGTCGCCGCCGTCGCCGGGCGGCTGACCAGGCCGGGGACGAGCTGGTTCCTGGTCACCGCCGACTACGCGCTCGGCGCGCAGCTGGAGAAGGATGCGAAAACCATCATCACCGCCAAGGGCGGGCGCTATCTGGGTTCCGTCCGCCATCCCTTCCCCAGTCGCGACCTGTCCTCGCAGATTCAGACGGCGATGGCCTCCGGCGCCGACTACATCGCCTTCGCCAATGCCGGCGGCGACACCGACAACGCCATCAAGACCGCGCACGAATTCGGCCTGCCGAACGGCAAGCAGAAGATC
>JAJZVE010000999.1 GCA_021845835.1 Pseudomonadota bacterium
CCGACTCGGAAGGTTTGGCGGCCGTGGCGTTCGCGACAGAGAACGCGGACGGCGTGCACGCCGCGCTGACCGAGGCCGGCGTCGGCGTCATGGCACCCTTGTCGTTCTCGCGCCCCGTGGCCCTGCCGGACGGGGCGCGGGACGCGGCGTTCCGTGTGCTGCGCGTAGCGCCGGAGGCGACACAGGCCGGCCGGCTGTTCTTCTGCCAGCATCTCACGCGCGGCGTCGTCTGGCGCGACGAATGGCGGCGGCATCCGAACGGCGCGCTGGGCGTGCTCGGCGTGGTGGTGGCGGCCCGGCACCCGGATGCCCTCGGGACCCTGTTCGCGGGCATGTTCGGCGCGGCGGCGGTGGTGAAGCGTCCAGGCGGCGTGCGACTGCTGGCCGGCCTGGCCAGCATCGACGTGCTGACCCCCGGGCAGGTCGCGCGACGCTACGGCGATGCGGCATCCCTGCCGCACGGGCGGGATGCCGCGATGGTGGCGCTGGTGCTGCGCATTGCCGCGGTCGACCGCTGCGCCGCCGTGCTGCGCCAGGGTGGCATCGCCGGCGTGGAGGTGACGGCGGAGCGGGTCCTGGTGCCCGCCGCGGCGGCGATGGGGGTGGCGCTGGACCTGCGCGCGACCTGACCGCCGCGCCTTATGCCGCGGATTGCTGCTCCAGCAGGTAGTTGCGGAACTGCTTGCGCAGCGCCAGCTTGCTGATCTTGCCGGTGGCCGTGTGCGGCAGTTCGTCCACGACCACCACCGCATCGGGAATCCAGTAGTTCGCCACCTGGCCGCGGAACGCCTCCAGCAGCGCCGCCGCATCGATCGCGGCGCCGGCCTTCGGCACCACGATCAGCAGCGGCCGTTCGTCCCATTTCGGATGCGCCGCCGCCACCACCGCCGCTTCCGCCACGTCGGGCTGGGCGACGGCGATGTTCTCCAGCAGGATCGAACTGATCCACTCGCCGCCCGACTTGATCACGTCCTTCGAGCGATCGGTGATCTCCATGTTGCCGTCGGGCGATATGGTCGCCACGTCGCCGCAGGTGAACCAGCCGTCGGCGTCGTTGGCGCTGCCCGGCTCCTGGCCGTAATAGGCGCTGCACACCCAGTGCCCGCGCACCTGCAGATTGCCGGAGGTCTCGCCGTCCCACGGCAGTTCGCGGCCCATGTCGTCGATGATGCGCATATCGAGGCCGAAGATCGCGCGCCCCTGCTTCGCCTGGCGCCGCAGCGCCGCCGTCTCGTCCTCGCCGGCAATCGTCTGCGGCGTGTTGAAGGTGCCGAGCGGGCTGGTTTCCGTCATGCCCCAGGCGTGCTCGACGGTGACGCCGTATTCCTTGCCGAACGCCTCGATCAGCGCCGGCGGGCAGGCGGAGCCGCCGATCACCAGCCGCCTGACCGTGTGCAGCCGCTCGCCGCTGGCGCGCAGGTGGTGCAGCAGGCCGAGCCACACCGTCGGCACGCCGGCCGAGATCGTGACCCGCTCATCGTTCATCAGATGGGCGACCGAGGCGCCGTCCAGGTGCCGGCCCGGCATCACCAGCGCCGCGCCCGCCGCCGGTGCGGCATAGGCCGTGCCCCAGCCGTTGACGTGAAACATCGGCACCACCGGCATCGCCCGGTCGCGCAGCGTAAAGCCGAATACCGATGCGGAATTCTCCGCCAGGGTGTGCAGCAGGATCGAGCGATGGCTGTACAGCACGCCCTTCGGCCGCCCGGTGGTGCCGGACGTGTAGCAGAGATTGGCGGCGGTACGCTCGTCAAAGGCCGGCCAGGCAAAGTCCTCGTCGGCATCGGCCAGCAACGTCTCGTAGCACAGCAGGTCGATGCCCGCGGGCAGCGCGACGGCCGGCATCTCGTGCGCGGCGCACAGCATCACCACGGCCCGCAGATGCCCGGCCAGCAGCGGCGCCGCCGCCTCGATCAGCGCGACGAAACTGGTGTCGGCAAACAGCAGCGCGTCCTGCGCGTCCTTCACGATATAGGCGACATCATCCGGCGACAGGCGTGGATTGACGGTGTGGCAGACCGCCCCCATGCCGGAAATGCCGTAATACAGTTCCATGTGGCGGAAGCTGTTCCACGCGAGCGTCGCCACCCGGTTCTCCGGCTTCACGCCCAGGCGCTGCAGCGCGCGCGCCAGCCGCCGGGCACGGCGTTCCAGCGCCGCGTAGGTGGTGCGATGCAGGCTGCCGTCGAGCAGCCGCGAGACGACCTCGGTGGCACCGTGGTGACGGGCGGCGTGCTGGATGATCGAGGCGACCAGCAACGGGCGTTCCTGCATCAATCCGAACATGTTTCCTCCTGGCGCGGGTCGGTCGGCCCGCAGTCGATCAGATTAGGCAATCCATCTCGATTTGTCACATCCGCCATGCGCTGCGCGCTTGTGTCTTCCGCGTCAGGGGCCGCGCGCGGTCCGCACGGCGTCCAGCAGCATCCGCGACAGCGCCGTCCCCAGGCAGGCGCGCAGCCGGGTCGCCGCCGCGCGCCGCTCGCCCCGCTTCACCGCCTCCACGTCGATCGCGCCTTCCTGCGCCCAGGCGCGGGTCAGCGCGTAGCGCGGGAACAGCATCACGCCGGGGTGCAGCGCCGCATCCGTCATCGCCGCGCGATAGGGCGCGAGGTCGGCATGCGTCTGCAGCAGGTGGCTGAACTGCATGTCGATCAGCACGAGATCGGCGCCGGATGCTGCCGCGGCGGCGATCCCGT
>JAJZVE010001000.1 GCA_021845835.1 Pseudomonadota bacterium
GGGCGTGGCGTCGGTCTTGACGATGGAGACGATGAGGTTCACGGCTTCGGCGATCAGAGGACGCATCGGTGTCTGGCTGACTTCGGCGATCAGCTGTTCGATCCGCTGCAGGCCACCGTGCGCGTGGTTGGCGTGGACGGTGCAGACTCCGCCGGGATGGCCGGTGTTCCAGGCCTTGAGCAGTGACAGCGCCTCGCCCCCGCGGACCTCGCCGACGATGATCCGATCCGGCCTCAGTCGCATGGTCGCCTTCAGCAGGCGTTGCATGTCCACCGTGTCGGTGGCCCGCATCACCACCGCGTTTCGGGCGGCGCATTGCAGCTCTCTGGTGTCCTCGATGATGACCAGTCGGTGCTGCGGCGCGGCCCGCACCATATGGTCGATGATGGCGTTGGTGAGCGTCGTCTTGCCGGTGCCGGTACCACCCACCACCAGGATGTTCCGCCGCTGCAAGACAGCTGCTTCGATCGCGGCGCGCTGCCGAGACGATATGATCCCTTGGCGTTCATACTCTTTAAGCGGGAACACCGCAGAGGCTTTCCGCCGGACCGTGAACACCGGCGCAGTGACGACCGGCGGGATCACCGCCTCGAAGCGTGATCCGTCGAACGGTGGTTCGGCGGGCAGCTCGCACTCCAGGATCGGGTTGTCACGGGTGACTGTGCTGCGCAGTGTCGAGGCGACCGTGCCAATGAACGACTCCGCCGCCGCCGCTGGCAAGCTCCCCGCGGGGCTCATGCCCTGGCCAAGCCGGTCGGCCCAGATCGTGCCGTCGGCGTTCAGCATCAGCTCGACCAAGCCCGGCTCGGCAAGTAGACCACAGAAGGCACCAAGTTGGCGCTTCATCGATTCCGCGAGTCGCCGCGCCTGCTCCTCGCGTGTCGAGGGCTTGCCTTCGTCCGCCATGACCATCCACATGCGCCTGCCAGCAGCTTCTGGCTGGCTCACATGATAGTCATTATATTGTATGTGATGCAAGCCCCTCGTACCATCTCCTCGCCGCCTATTTCTGCTTCGCGTGGGAGGTGATGGGTTTGAGCAGGGTGCGTACATCCTTGCCGACGGCGAGCGCCAATGCCGTCATGGTATCGAGCGTCAGGTTCTGTTTGCCGTTCTCGATCTGGGAGACATAGTGCTGTTTGATCCCGGTATGGGCCTCGATGTCGCTCTGCGTGAGTCCGGCACGTTCTCGGGCGTGACGGAAGTTCTGGCCGAACGCCACCCGCAACTCATCGGCTGCGCCATCAGAGAATGCCGCGCCAGGGGCATTTTTTCGCCCTCCACCGCGGCTAGACGGCTCCCTTGGCATGTCCCGAATCGTCCTCCCTGAATCCGGCAGCGTAATAGCCGCCTGTACGTGATCTGATACCGCCGGATTGGGTATTCCCTTATCGAAGATGCCGCAACGCAACCGTGCCTCCAAACCGTGTGCGGAGAGGCAAAAAGGGCCGCGAGCCGAGGGCCGCCAGTCTCGCCATCGGGTGATGGAAGCGGATGGGCTGTCAGACATCGAGCAACTCGAACGCCGCGCGCCCGACTGCCCTGGCCAGTGCCCCGATCGCGTCCAGGTCAGGATTACCGCAGCCGCTCTCGACCTGGACGAGGAGGGAGGGAGCGACGCCGGCGCGCGAGGCGAGTTCCTGCTGTGTCAGGCCCGCATCAAGGCGGGCAGCCTTCAGATTGCGTCCGAGCCGGGCTCTGACGCTGGAAAGTGTGCTGTCGTGATCCACGAGATCTCCTGCACGAAGATCGGCAAAACCAGGAGAGAGGGCAGGTTACGGTTGCTGGCGCAAGGATCGCCCTCCCCTGCAAGGCCTTATAGCTAATGGACTGCCGACCTCCTGCGCAGTCCTCACGATCGTCCCGAACGCACCCCGCAGGAAATAGACGCGGTATGCTAACCATTCATTCCGTAATCGGCATCGAAACATGCGTGCAGCCTACTTCCCGCGGGGACCGGTCTCGATCAGAAATATGTGACTGCTCTCCGCCGCGCATGCCGAGGCAGGATGCGGTCAAGGCGATGATGTTGTCCAGCACTGCCGCTCGCTGTGCATCTGTGACTGGATGGCTTTGGCCGAACGCCCCAGGAATGCTCGCGATCTCGCCGCTTCTGCCGTGCGCGCCGGCCACGAGGTGCTCGCCATCTTCAACGTCGTTAGGGAGATCGGTGCGGAGGCGAGGACCGTTCGAGCCGAGCGGAGAAAGTCCAGTCAGGCACCACATTGCATCACCCTGACAGTTGCTCACAAGAGCGCATTCACTCTCGCCGTTTGTCGCAGTGGCGCCACGCGCTTGGCGTCGTTCCCAGGGACGGACTCTATGTTCCGCTACAATCGCGCCGCACGCAGACGCAGCGCATTGCCGATAACCGACACCGAACTGAGCGACATCGCCAGCGCCGCGATCACCGGCGAGAGCAGGATGCCGAATGCCGGATACAGCACGCCGGCTGCGACCGGGACGCCGACGGCGTTGTAGATGAACGCGAAGAACAGATTCTGCCGGATGTTGCGCATCGTCCCGTGGCTGAGCGCAATGGCGCGCGCGATCCCGGCGAGATCGCCTTTGACCAGCGTCACCCCTGCACTTTGGATCGCGACCTCGGTGCCGGTGCCCATGGCGATGCCGACGTCGGCCTCGGCCAGAGCCGGGCTGTCGTTGACGCCGTCGCCGGCCATTGCGACCACGCGTCCCT
>JAJZVE010001001.1 GCA_021845835.1 Pseudomonadota bacterium
GCTGTGGCGCAATCCTGTGATGTTCGTGGTGGCGATCGTCTCCACGCTCACCACCGTGCTGTTCGTCCGCGACCTGTTCACGGGCCGCGGCGGACTTGGCTTCGACTTCCAGATCAATCTCTGGCTTTGGTTTACCGTGCTGTTCGCCAACTTCGCCGAAGCTGTCGCCGAAGGCCGCGGCAAGGCGCAGGCCGCCAGCCTGCGCAACGCCAGGACCGAGACGATGGCGCGCCGCGTGCTGGCGGACGGGCGCGTGGAGACCGTTGCCGCCACCCTGCTGCGCCAGGGCGATACCGTGATTGTCGAAGCCGGCGAGATCATCCCCGGCGACGGCGAGGTCGTCGAAGGCGTCGCCTCGGTGAACGAAGCAGCCATCACCGGCGAATCCGCCCCCGTGATCCGCGAAGCCGGCGGCGATCGCTCGGCCGTCACCGGCGGCACGCAGGTGATGTCGGACGCGATCAAGGTGCGCATCACCGCCAATCCAGGCTCGACCTTCCTCGACCGCATGATCGCACTGGTCGAAGGCGCGGCGCGGCAGAAGACGCCGAACGAGATCGCGCTCAACATCCTGCTCGCCGGCATGACTCTGATCTTCGTATTCGCCGTCGCCACCATCCCGAGTTTTGCCCGCTACGCCGGCGGCGCGGTGTCCGTGCTGGTCCTGGTCGCCCTGTTTGTCACGCTGATCCCGACCACGATCGGCGCGCTGCTGTCGGCGATCGGCATCGCGGGCATGGACCGGCTGGTGCGCTTCAACGTGCTCGCCATGTCCGGCCGCGCCGTGGAGGCGGCCGGCGACGTGGACACGCTGCTGCTCGACAAGACCGGCACCATCACCCTCGGCGACCGTCAGGCCAGCGAGTTCCTGCCCGTCGCCGGCATCGCCGAACGCGACCTCGCCGACGCGGCACAGCTTGCCTCGCTCGCCGACGAGACACCGGAAGGCCGCTCCATCGTCGTGCTGGCGAAAGGCCGGTACGGCATGCGCGCGCGTGACATGGCGGCGCTGAATGCGCATTTCGTGCCGTTCAGCGCGCAGACGCGCATGAGCGGTGTCGATGTCGCCGGCCGCTCGATCCGCAAGGGCGCTGTCGATGCGGTGATCGCCGCCGCCGGTGCGGCCGGCACGCCGGCGGAGCGCGCGTTGCGCATCGTCGCCGACCGCATCGCCAGGTCCGGCGGCACGCCGCTCGCGGTCGCGGAGGGCAAACGGCTGCTCGGCGTCATCCACCTCAAGGACGTGGTGAAAGGCGGCATCCGCGAACGCTTCGCCGAGCTGCGGCGCATGGGCATCCGCACCGTGATGATCACCGGCGACAATCCGCTGACCGCCGCGGCGATTGCGGCCGAGGCGGGCGTGGACGACTTCCTGGCGCAGGCCACGCCGGAAGCGAAGCTGGCGCTGATCCGGCAGGAACAGGGCCAGGGCAAGCTGGTCGCCATGTGCGGCGACGGCACCAACGACGCACCGGCGCTGGCGCAGGCGGATGTCGGCGTGGCCATGAACACCGGCACGATGGCGGCCCGCGAGGCCGGCAACATGGTCGATCTCGACAGCGATCCCACCAAGCTGATCGAGATCGTCGAGATCGGCAAGCAGCTGCTGATGACGCGCGGCGCGCTTACCACCTTCTCGATCGCCAACGACGTGGCCAAGTATTTCGCCATCATCCCGGCGGCGTTCGTTGCCTTCTATCCGCAACTCGGCGCGCTCAACATCATGCACCTCGCGACGCCGCGGAGTGCGATCCTGTCGGCGATCATCTTCAACGCGCTGATCATCGTCGCTCTGATCCCGCTGGCGCTGCAGGGCGTGCGCTATCGCCCCGTCGGCGCGGCAACGCTGCTGCGCCGCAACCTGCTGATCTATGGCGTCGGCGGCATCGCCGCCCCGTTCGTCGGCATCAAGCTGATCGACCTGCTCGTCGCCACCCTCGGTCTCGCGTAAGGAAGACATCCCATGCTCCGCCATCTCCGTCCGGCGCTGGTGATGCTGATCGGGCTTTCGGTCATCACCGGCGTCATCTATCCGCTCGCGATCACCGGCATCGCGCAAGCCGTGTTTCCCTGGCAGGCCAACGGCAGCCTCATCGAGCGGAACGGCAAGCCGGTCGGCTCGGCACTGATCGGCCAGGCCTTCACCGACCCGCGCACCTTCCATCCCCGCCCGTCGGCGACGACCGAGCCGGACCCGAAGGACCCGGGCAAGACCGTGCCCGTGCCGTACGCCGCTGACAACTCCGCCGGTTCCAATTTTGGCCCGACCGCGAAGGCGCTGGTCGATCGCGTGAAGCATGACGCGGCCAAGTGGCAGGCCGAGAACCCAAACGCGCCGATCCCCGGCGACCTCGTCACCACCTCGGGCAGCGGCCTCGACCCGGACATCTCGCCGGCGGCGGCGGCGTTCCAGGTGCCGCGCGTGGCGAAAGCGCGAGGAATGAACGAGGATGCGCTGCGCGCGCTGGTGGCGGCGCACACCGCCCCGCGCCTGCTCGGCGTGTTCGGCGAGGAGCGGGTGAACGTGCTGGAACTTAATCTGGCACTGGATGACAAGGGCCCATGATGCACGCAACCCGGCCCCACACCGCGGCCGTCTTCCGCTTGCGGGCGGTCGCGCCAGTGCTCAGAGTCATTCAGATGTTGCAGGCAAGCGCACCGTCCGCAGCGCTCTCACCGGCTATTCTCTGAGCGTC
>JAJZVE010001002.1 GCA_021845835.1 Pseudomonadota bacterium
TGCTCGCATTGGGCGATCCGGCCGGCGGTGATGGCGACAAGATTTCGGCGGTCTGGCGGCTGCGCGACCTGGCGCAGCAGGAAGGGCGGGCGCCGGCGGTGTGGCGGGCCGGGCGCAGCCTGCTCGGCGTCTATGCCGATCTCGGCCTCGCCGCGCTGCCGCTGGACGCCACCGGCAAGTTGCTGGACCGTGCCGACGATCCCGCCCATCCGCGCGCCGAGTCTTTCCTGGTCTGCGCGCCGGAGCGCGACCTGCCGACCCTGCTGCCGGCGCTGGCCCGGCTGGGCGGGCGGGCGCCGGAACACGCGGCGGAGTAGGCAGCCCGCGCCCCGGCGCGGGGCTGATACCGCCAGCCGGAACTGTTGCCGTCCTTCGCGCTTATGCTTGTGAACAAGCAGCGGAGTTCCGGCCCGTGTCCCCATCGACCACGCTCAAGACGCGGCTGCAGGAAGGCCTGCCGTATCCGCTCGGCGCCACCTGGGACGGGTTCGGCGTCAACTTCGCCCTGTTTTCCGCGCACGCGACCAAGGTGGAACTGTGCCTGTTCGACGATGCCGGCCAGACCGAAATCCAGCGCATCGAACTGCCCGAGTACACAGACGAGGTCTGGCACGGCTACCTGCCGGAGGCACGGCCCGGACAGGTCTATGGCTACCGCGTGCACGGCCCCTACGTTCCCGACGAAGGCCATCGCTTCAACCCCAACAAGCTGCTGCTCGATCCCTATGCCAAGGGGCTGGTCGGCGAACTGACCTGGGACCCCGCGGTGTTCGGCTACACGCTGGAAAGCGAGGACGACACCACGTTCGACGAGCGCGACAGCGCGCCCTTCGTGCCGAAATGCCGCGTGATCGACCCCGCCTTCACCTGGGGCCGCGACCGGCCGCCGCAGACGCCGTGGGGCCGCACCGTGATCTACGAGACGCATGTGCGCGGCTACACCATGCGCCATCCGAAGGTGCCGGAACCGCTGCGCGGCACCTTTGCCGGGCTCACCGTCAAGGAGGTGATCGACTACATCCGCAGCCTCGGCGTCACCGCCGTGGAACTGCTGCCGATCCACGCCTTCGTCAACGACAGCCTGCTGCTGGACAAGGGGCTGACGAACTACTGGGGCTACAACACCATCGGCTTCTTCGCCCCCGACGGGCGCTATACCGCGACGCACGCCATCAACGAATTCAAGGAGATGGTCGCGCATCTGCACGATGCCGACCTGGAAGTGATCCTTGACGTCGTCTACAACCACACCGCCGAGGGCAACGAGCGCGGGCCGACGCTGTCCTTCCGCGGCATCGACAATGCCAGCTATTACCGGCTGCTGCCGGATCAGCGGCGCTACCACATCAACGACACCGGCACCGGGAACACGCTGAACCTCTCGCATCCGCGCGTGCTGCAGATGGTCACCGACAGCCTGCGCTACTGGGTGACGGAGATGCATGTGGACGGGTTCCGCTTCGACCTCGCCACCATCCTGGCGCGCGAGCCCTATGGCTTCGACGAGGGCGGCGGCTTCCTGGACAGTTGCCGGCAGGACCCGATTCTCTCCAGCGTCAAGCTGATCGCCGAGCCCTGGGATGTCGGGCCGGGCGGCTACCAGGTCAGCGCCTTCCCGCCCGGCTGGGCGGAGTGGAACGACCGCTTCCGCGACACCGCGCGCGCCTTCTGGAAGGGCGACGAGGGCACCGCCGCCGACATGGCGACGCGCCTTGCGGCCTCGGGCGACGTGTTCAACCGGCGCGGGCGCAAACCCTGGGCCAGCGTCAACTTCATCACCGCGCATGACGGGTTCACCCTGCGCGACATGGTCAGCTACAACGACAAGCACAACGAGGCGAACGGCGAGGACAACCGCGACGGGCATTCCGACAACCGCTCGTGGAACTGCGGCGCGGAAGGCCCGACCAAGGACCCCGAAATCCGACGCCTGCGCGCGCGCCAGAGCCGCAACCTGCTGGCGACCCTGCTGCTGGCGCAGGGCACGCCGATGCTGCTCGCCGGCGACGAGTTCGGCCGCACGCAAGGCGGCAACAACAACGCCTATTGCCAGGACAACGACATCTCCTGGATCGACTGGCGCATCGATGACGACGGCGCGGCGCTGGCCGAGTTCGTCCGCCGGCTGATCGCGCTGCGCCACCGCTACCCGATCCTGCGCCGCGGCCGCTTCCTGACCGGCCAGTTCAACGAGGAACTCGGCGTCAAGGACGTGACCTGGATCAACACCGCCGGCGCCGAGATGGACGCCGGCGACTGGGACAACCCCGCGACGCATTGTTTCGGTATGTTGATGGATGGCCGCGCCCAGGCCACCGGCATCCGCCGCCCGGCGAGCGATGCCACGCTGCTCTGGGTGCTGAACGCGTACTACGACGTGGTCCCGTTCACGCTGCCGGCGGTGGCGGGCGGGCGACGCTGGGCGATTGAATTCGACACCAATGCGCCCACGCGCGACGGCGACGAGACCTTCCTGTTCGGCGAGGCCTACGAGATCACCGGCCGCTCGGCCGTGCTGTTCGTGCTGCAGGCCGCGACGGGACGGCGGTTGACGGAAAGGTAATCGGGTGGTCGCTTGATCCGCGCGCCGGCTTCACGCACGGTCCGCCGCATCAGCCCATGGAGAGGACGATGCTTGCCCGCACCGGCTTGGACCCGCAGGAGGCCCTGGTCTGCACGATGGTGCTCGTCGCCG
>JAJZVE010001003.1 GCA_021845835.1 Pseudomonadota bacterium
GTACGGTGCATCGCTTTCTCGACGAGGCCGTGGTGGGGGTCGCCGGTCCGCAGACGGCCATCGGCGATGCGATCGGGCTGGCGATCAAGACCCTGCGCCAGGTCAATCGAGGCGCGCACGCTCGCCGCCAGCCGTTGATGATTTTGCTCACCGACGGGGGCAACAACGCCGGAGTCATGCCGCCGCTCGAGGCGGCCCGCCTCGCCGCCGAGACGGGGCTGCGCATTGACACCGTCGGCGTCGGCGCGGCCGTGCAGCGGTCGTTCTTCGGCGTGAGCGGCAACACCGACCTCGATCAGCACCTCCTCAAGCAGATCGCGAAAATCACCGGCGGCCAGTATTTCCGCGCCACCGATCGTGGCGCCCTGCGCGCGGTCTATCGTCAGATCGACCGTCTCGAGCCGGTGGCGGGCGATCGGCACTGGCTGCGCCCGGCGACCGACTGGTTCGGCGTGCCGCTTGCGCTCGCGCTGCTGCTGAGCCTGCCGGCGGCCTGGCGCATGACGGAGCGGGCGTAGCGTCATGCCGCACGCCTTTCACTTCCTGCACCCGCTGTTTCTCCTCGCGCTGCCGCCATTGTGGGCGTTCACGGCGTGGCTTGCCCGCCGCAGCGCGCGCGACGGCGCGTGGCCGCGTCTGGTGGACTCCGCACTGCTGCCGCTGCTGCGTCTCGGCGGCGCACGGAGCGGCCGCTCGCCTTGGCCTCTGATCGGGGCCATCTGGACGCTTGCCGTGGTGGCGCTCGCGGGCCCGACCTGGCAGCGGCAACTCACCGCTGCCTACCAGCTGCCGGCCGCGTGGGTCATCGCGCCGCAGCTCTCGCCCTCCATGCTGGCGAGCGATGTCCCTCCGAGCCGGATTGCGCGGGCGCGCTTCGCCGTCGATGATCTGCTTTCGGCTGCGCACGATGCGCGCGTGGGGCTGGTGGCATTCGCCGGAGACGCCTACACCGTCGCGCCGCTGACCTCGGACGTCGCGACAGTTCGCAATCTCAGCCGGGCGCTCTCGCCGAGACTGATGCCGGAGCATGGGGCACGACTCGTCCCGGCGCTCACGGCCGCTGCGCGCCTGCTGAAGTCCTGGGCGGGCCGCGACCGGCAGATCATTGTGCTGATGGACGCAGTGCACGATCCCGCGCGGGCGATGCAGAGCGCCGCACGGCTGCACCGGGAGGGCATCACGGTCAATGTGGTCGGCGTCGGAACCACCGCCGGCGCGCCGGCGCCGGATGCCAACGGGGGATTTGTGCGCGGGCCGGGCGGCAACGTGCGCATGACGCGGCTGCACCCCGGCGAGCTGCGCCGGATCGCCGCGGCCGGGGGTGGCGAGTTCGTCATGCTGGATCAGCTGCCACAGCTGATCACTGACTTGCACGCGGCCGGGATCAGCAGTCTCGGCAGCGCACGCGCAGCGCCGCGCGTACGCCTGTCGAGCTGGCTGAACGACGGCATCTGGCTGCTGCCGCTCATCGTGCTGCTCGCGGGTCTGTCGGCGCGGCGGGGATGGGTCTGACCATGCGCGCCGCGCCGCTGCTCGTCCTCGGCTGTCTGGTCAGTGCGCCGGCGCTCGCCGGGGTGTGGTCCAATCTGTGGCGAACCCCCGATCAGCAGGGACAGGCGCTGCTCGCCGCGGGCCGGCCGGCGCAGGCGGCGGCGCGCTTCACCAGTGCCCGCCGCAAGGCTTATGCGGACCTGGAGGCCGGCCGCTATGCGCCCGCGGCGCGCCTGCTCGCGCCGTTGAAGGACGCGACCTCCGAATACAACCGCGGCAACGCGCTGGCGCACCTGGGGCATCTGCGCGCCGCGCTCGCCGCTTACGATGCGGCATTGAAACAGGCGCCGCATGACCGGGACATCCGCCACAACCGCGACCTGATCAAGCGCATCCTCGCGCACCGCCCACCGCGCCCCAGGGCGCCGAAGCAGGGGGGCGCGGGTCAACAGCAGAATCAGGGCGGCTCGCACGGCGCCCGCTCCGCACAGCATTCCGGGCAGCAGGGATCGGCACACTCCAAGGGAAATTCCGGGCGCGGCGGTGGCGAGCAGGGTGCGGGTCAAGGGCAGCACGCCGGCCAGGGACACAATCCCGGACACCGCTCGGCGCGCAACGGCAAAGCCGCCGCGCGCGCCGGCGCGCGAGGCCAGGAGCAGGGATCGCACGCTGCGGCGCGAGCGGGCGACAGGTCCGGCGGGAACCGTACCCCGCAGGGCACCGCGTCGGCCACCCAACGCGGTGCGGCGGCGCATCCCGGTGCGCGCAGCCCGGGCCAGGCTCGACGGGATGCGGCGCTCGCGGCCGCGATCGCGCGGCGGCAGCGGCGCGAAGGCCCCGGCGGCACCGCCAACGGGGCGCAACGGCGCGGCCCGCACGCCGCGGCCGGCAACCTGCTGTCGCGCGCCGGCGGCGAGCGCACCCCCCCGGCGAAGCCGGTCAGCGAGAAGACGCTGGCGCTTGACCAGTGGTTGCGGCAAATCCCGAATGACCCGGCCGGATTGCTGCGGCGCAAATTCCTGATCGAATTCATGCAGCGCCATCCGGGAGCAAACCCGTGAAGGGACCTGCGGCGGGTGCGCTGCTCGCTCTGTGTTTGTGCGCGGCCGTGGCCCCGGCGCGGGCCACGGTCACCGCCGCGCTCAGCGACAGGCGGATCGCCTCGGGCACCACGGTACAACTCACCCTGACGTACGACGGCC
>JAJZVE010001004.1 GCA_021845835.1 Pseudomonadota bacterium
CGTCGAAGGTTTCCACGAGGAAGCGGATGCGGTTCTCGAAGCTGCCGCCGTAGCGGTCGCCGCGCCGGTTCGCCAGTGGCGAGAAGAAGCTTTGTCCCAGATAGCCATGGGCGAAATGCAGTTCCACCAGATCGAACCCGGCGGCCAGCGCGCGCCGCGCGGCGGCGGCGAAATCCGCCTGCACGCGGGCGATGTCGGCCTCGGTCATCGGCCGCGGCACGCGCGGCAGGTTGGCGCCGAACGGATTGTCCGACGGCGCGATCGTCTCCCAGGCGCGCGGATCACCCGCCTCGATGTGGTCGTCGCCCTCCCAGGGGCGGTTGGCGCTCGCCTTGCGCCCGGCATGGGCCAGTTGCACGCCGGCGGCCGCGCCCTGCTGCCGGATGAACCGCGCGACCGGCCGGTACGCCTCGGCCTGCGCGTCGTTCCACAACCCGACATCGGCCGGCGTGATGCGCCCGTCCGGCGACACCGCCGTCGCCTCCGCCACCACCAGCCCGGCGCCGCCGGCCGCGCGGGCGCCGAGATTGACCAGATGCCAGTGGTTCGCCAGGCCATCGACCGCCGAATACTGGCACATCGGCGACACCGCGATGCGGTTCTTGAGCCGCACGTCCTTGATCGCCAGTTCTGAAAACAGGTCAGCCATCCGGCAATCTCCGGTCTGCGCGCACTACGCCTTCAGCACATGCTCGCGGGTGATGATGATCGGCAGATGGCCGTCCGGCAGGAAATTCGGCTCGTCCGCACGCGTGCGGCGGTATTCCTCGGTCAGCGTGCCCTGCTTCATGTCGGCCGTGGAGCGGAACCAGGTGATGGCCAGGCCGTCATACGGCACGTCCTCGCCGTGCACGTATTCCGCCATCGCCAGATGGTTCTGCTCATACCGATGCAGCACCGGGATCCGGGCGGCGATCGGCCCGTGCACCTCGCGCCAGTGGGCACGGAATGCCTGCAGGTCCATGCCCGCACGGCGGTTGACGAATTCGATGTTCTTCACCGCATCCTGCGGGATGGCGCCGTCCTTGATGACGTGCACGTCCACCGCCATCCGCACCAGGCGCGCCGGGTCGATGATGCGCGCCGCGTCGCGGGACATCTCCGCCGCCGCCGGCGACGCAAGCGCCGCCTGCGCCGCCGCGATGTCGTCGAACCACATCTCGGCGATGCCGTCGAACAGCAGCTCGCCGCGCGCGTATCCCTGCGGCAGCGCGTGCGACTGCACGTAGCGGCGCAGACCCGGCAGTGCCGCCACCAGCGCACCGTGGCGGTTCTTCCAGTCGTCCTGGAACGCCGCCACGCCGAGGCCGGCGCGGCGCTTCACCAGATCGATGATCTTCACCATTGCCGGCGTCCCCTCAATAGGACCGAGGCAGCCTGAGGTCATGCTGGGCGACGAAGTTCAGCACCATTTCCTCGGCGACGGGGGCGAAGCGGAACAGGCGCGCGTCGCGCCACAGCCGCTCGACATGGTATTCCTTCGCATAGCCCATGCCGCCCAGCGTCTGGATCGCCCGGTCGGTCGCCTGCGCCGCCGCCTGGCCGGCCAGATACTTGGCCATGTTCGCCTCGCTGCCATACGGCTGGCCGGCGTCATACAGCGCCGCCGCCTTGTGGTTCATCAGCCGCGCGCATTCCGCGTGGATATGCGCCTCCGCCAGCGGAAACTGCACGCCCTGGTACGACCCGATCGGCGCGGCGCCGAAGATCCTGCGCTCCTTCGCGTAGTCCACCGCCAGCCGGATCGCCAGTTCCGCGGTCGCGACCAGGCCTGCCGTGGTCACGATCCGCTCCGTGTTCAGCACGTCCAGCAATTCGCGGAACCCGCCGTCCAGCGTGCCGAGCAGCTCGTGCCCCTCCACGCGCACCTCGTCGAAGAACACCAGGCTCGACGGCAGCGTGTTGGTGCCGACCTTGTCGATCGCCCGGTGCGTCAGGCCCTCGCGCGCCTGGTCGATCAGGAACAGGCTGATCCCGTCGGTCTTGCGGGCCACGTCCTCCGCCCGCGTGGTGCGCGCCACCACCAGGATCTTCGTCGCCTGCGGCACCGCGGTGATCCAGATCTTCTGGCCGTTCAGCCGCCAGCCGCCGCCGTCCCGCCGCGCGAAGGTCTTGAGCGCCAGCGAGTTGGTGCCGGCATCCGGCTCGGTCAGCGCCATGGCGAACATCGCCTTGCCCGCGACGAGCTTCGGCAGCCATTCGCGCTTCTGCTCCGCGCTGCCCAGGCGGGTCAGCGACACCCCGCCGAAGATCGGGTTGCACATGAACATCTGGCTGAGCGTGGAGCCGCCGCCGGCGGCGCACAGCGCCTCGATCGCCAGCGCCATCTCGGTCATGCCCAGCCCGGCGCCGCCATATTCCTCCGGCACCGCGATGCCGCACAGACCGGCATCGCAGATCTCCTGCCAGATCGCCGCCGGAAACGCCTTCCGCGCGTCCAGGTCGCGCCAGTAGTCCAGCCCGAATTTCGCGCCGACCCGCGCCGCCGTGTCCACCAGCAAACGCTGCTCCGCCGACCGCTCGAATTGCATTCCGGTCCGTCCCGTCCCTGTCCGCGCGCGGATCGCCCGCCTGGGCGGATCAAGCCGGAATGGAGCCTGACCGTCAAGCGAAAGATGAACGGTGACTCACCAGTCGCAATGGAATCGCTGAATCCTGAGTCATGGTTCGCATTGCGCCTTGAACCGCCCCCG
>JAJZVE010000030.1 GCA_021845835.1 Pseudomonadota bacterium
CTGCGCGGCCCTGGAGGCGCTGACGCGCAAATGCCGTGTCGTGCTGCACACCGACAGCGAGTACGTGCGCAACGGCATTACCCGCTGGCACACCGGCTGGGTGCGCCGCAACTGGCGCAACGCGGCGGGCGACCCGGTTGCCAACATGGACCTCTGGCGCCGCCTGCTCGCCGCCGCGGCGCAGCACGAGGTGGAATGGAAATGGGTGCGCGGCCACGCCGGCGACGCCATGAACGAACGCGCCGACCGGCTGGCGACGGCGGCACGGGAGGGGCTGGCCGGCGGCTGATGGCGTCGCGTGCGGCCGTACCTGCCCAGGCTGTCCGAACGCGGGCCAGCCCTACGCGATCGTCAGCACCGGCGCGCCGAACTCCGCGAGCAGCGGCGTGACGCCAAGCCCCGGCCCGGTCGGCGCCGTCATCCGCCCGTTCGCGCGCTGCGGCGCGCCGTCGGCGATGCGGCGCGTGCCATAGCTGTTGAAGTCGGTGGCGGCGAAGCAGAATTCCGCCGGCGTCGATTGCGCCAGATGCGCGATCGTCGCGGTCACGATGTCGCCGCCCCAGGTGTCCTCGATGATCATCGGGATGCCGGCATCGACGCAGATGTCGCGCAGCAGCCGCGCGCGGGTCAGCCCGCCCACTTTCGAGATTTTCAGGTTGATCGCATCCATCGCATCGTCGGCGATCGCCTGCATCAGGATGTCGGTGCCGGTGATCACCTCGTCCAGCACGAACGGCAGCGCGGTGCGGCGGCGCACGGAGCGGCATTCGCGATAGCTCGGGCACGGCTGCTCCACATAGACGTCCAGCGACGCGACCGCGGCGACCACGCGCGCCGCTTCGTGCATGGTCCAGCCGGTATTGGCGTCGGCATCCAGCACCTCGCCGGGCGCGAGCGCGGCGCGGCAGGCGGTGATGCGCGCGATGTCCTCGTCCGCCGCGCCGCCGACCTTGAGCTGGAACGTGCGGTAGCCCTCGGCGCGATAGCGGGCGACGCTGTCGGCCATGCGCTGCGGCGTATCCTGCGAGATCGCGCGATACAGGGCGACGTCCGGCTGCGCCGCGCCGCCGAGCAGTTTCGTGACCGGCAGCCCGCAGGACTTGCCCAGAATGTCCCAGCACGCGATGTCGAGCGGCGCCTTGACGTAGGGATGGCCGCGCAGTGCCGCGTCCATGTGCCGGTTGATCGTCGTCACGTCGGTCGGATCGAGTCCGATCAGCGACCGCCCGATTTCCGCGATGCCCGCCCGCACGCCGCGCGCATAGGCCGGCAGATAGGCCGGGCCGAGCGGCGTGCATTCGGCAAAGCCGGTGATGCCGGCGTCGGTTTCCACGGCGACGAAGGTCGCGTCGAACACCGCGACCGAGTTGTTGTTCGACCAGCTGTAGCGGCCTTCGCGCAGCGGCAGGTCGAGCTGCCAGGCCTTGATGGCGGTGATTTTCATCGGTCGTCTCCCGCGGCGGGCCCGCATTCTGAACGGAAACGGCCCGCCCGACGAGCGATGACGTCAGACGGTCAGGAATCGCGGCCTCTGGCAGGATGGCGAGGGCCCGCCGCGGCGGACTAGGACTGCGCGTCCGGCGATACCACCATGCAGTGGCCGAGCTTCACGCAGGCCTGCGTCGCCGTCTCGCGCGACAGGCCGCGCAGCCGGGCGCGGTACAGCGTGCCGTGCGCCTGATGCACCGTGCCGATATGCAACTGCGCCCCGGCCAGCAGCGTGCGCGCGCGGCCCTTCGCCGCTTCGGCGGCGGCGCGGGCCTGGCTCTCGCTGCCGAAGGCGCCGACCTGAATCGCCCAGGCACCGCTGGCCGGGCCGACGCTGCGCATCGGCAGCGTATCGGCATAGGCGTGCGGGATCAGGTGGAAACCACCCGTCGCGTGTGGCGCGCTCGGCAGCGGCGGCGGTGACGGCGGCGCTGGCAGCGCGGCCATCTGCACTTCCTCCCGCCCCCAGCCGGTGCGGTTCGCGGTGTTGGCGGCCAGCGCCACCGGCGCCTGCTGCCGCCGCGGCGGCACGCGCGGGCCGGGCGGGATGTTGATCGGCAGTTGCAGCATCGCGTACTGCGTCGCCTGCGACGGCCGCAGCGGCGCCGTGGTGATCACGGCGGGGCCGACACTGGCGACGTAGTGCCGTGTCTCGTCCGGCAGCGCCTTGTGGCGCGTCAGGTAGTCGTCGAGCCGCCGCGGCCCGGCGTTGTAGGCGGCCAGGAAGCCCGGCGAGCCATAGATGTCGTACAGCTCGCGCATATAGGCCGCGCCCGCCATGATGTTGTCATGCGGGTCGAACGGGTCCGTGCCGAGGCCGTAGCGGTAGTGCAGTTCGTCGTAGGTTTCCGGCATCACCTGCATCAGCCCCATGGCGCCGGCGCTGGAGGTGATGAGCCGGCCGTCGAGATAGAGCTGGCCGCCGGATTCCTGGCGCATCACGGCGCGGATCCAGCGTTCCGGCACGTCGTATTTCTGCGCCGCCTCGGTGATGTACGGCCCCCACGGATCGCCGGGCGGACCGGGCACGCGATAGTCGCGGCGGGCATGAGCGACGTATTGGGCGGCTTCCTGCGGGGCGTTGACCTGCGCCTGCTGCCTGGTCCCGGCGCACCCGGCCAGCGCCGCCAGCGCCGCCAGCGCAACGCCGAGGCGCAACAGCTCCGCCAACCGGCCTGGGCGTGGGCAGGCATGCGGCGGGGTCGTCATGCGACGTGCTCTCCGGTCGTGGCGCGACCGGGTCTCGGCCGCAGGGCACGACGACGTTACCCGCCGTCGTTCATCGGGGCAGTCAGGAACCAGTGCTAAGTCCCTATCCGCAAACCCAGGAACGCGCAAGTCCGAATCGTCGGCGGAAGTCCTGACGCGACGGTTGCACGCGCATGGCGCGCAAGGCACCAATTTTATGCGCGTCATGATAGAGTGCGCGCGCCGCCGCCATGTCGAGGCCGCAGATGCCCGCTTTGTGCCGTGCCGTTTCCCTCGCCACGCTGGCCCTGCTGGCCGGCTGCGCAGCGAATCGCGCGCCGTCGCCGGCGCAGATCGCGCCGGCCGCACCGCCGGATGGCGGCTACGGCGTGATCGTGGCGGAGCGCAGCCTGTCCGGGGCCGCGCCCGGCATCCGCATGGCGATCCTGACCCGCCTCGGCGCCGCGCCGGTGCCGGTCGCCGACACAGCGGCGGTGGAATTCATCGTCCGCGACCAGGCCGGGCAGACGCTGTCGGTCGTCCAGGACAATGCGCGGCGGCTGCGACCGGGCGACCGCGTCGCCATCCGCCGCGGCCCGCCGACGCGGCTGTCCCCCGCTGCCACGGACGTGGCGGGGGGGCCGGGCGGCTGAGGGGGCGCGCAGCGCGGTTGCGGCAGCGCGGCCGATCCTGTATCGGACCCCCGCGATGAGCGCCGCCCTGCAGACAGCGGCCCGGGGAGCGGATTCCCTGGAGTTGACGCCCGATCCCACGTTGGCGGCGCGGCACCGCATGGCGGTGCGCGACCTGCGCGAAGCCTGGGTACTGCGCCGGCTGTGCTGGACGCTCGCCTGGCTCGACATCAAGCTGCGCTATCGCGGCTCCGTGCTCGGGCCGTTCTGGCTGACCATTTCCACCGCGATCATGGTGGCGGCGATGGGGGGCATCTATGCCGCCCTGTTCCACATGAATCTGCGCGAATACCTGCCGTTCCTGACGCTGTCGCTGGTGCTGTGGAACTATCTCGCCACGCTGGTCGGCGACGCCTGCCAGGGCTTCACGGCGTCGGAAAGCATGATCCGCTCGGTGCGCATGCCGTTCGCGCTGTACGCCGCGCGCATCGTGCTGCGCAACCTGCTGGTGCTGGGCCACAACCTGATTGTCATCGTGGCCGTGTTCACGATCTATGTGATCTGGCCGGGATCCGTCGCGCTGCTGGCGCT
Organism: Pseudomonadota bacterium; assembly: GCA_021845835.1. The sequence continues at coordinate 3,900 of JAJZVE010000030.1, forward strand.
GCCGGCGCTGGCGCTATGGCTGCTGGACTCGCTGGCGCTCGCCATGCTGCTCGGCGCGGTCTGCGCCCGCTTCCGCGACATCCCGCCGATCGTCGGCAGCGTGCTGCAAATGCTGTTCTTTGTCACCCCGGTGATCTGGCGGCCGGAACTGGTGGGGGCCGGCCGCGTGTGGCTGCTGCCGTTCAACCCGTGCTTCGCCCTGCTGGAGATCCTGCGCGCGCCGCTGCTCGGCGAACTGCCGAGCGTCGCGACCTACGGCTCCGCGCTGGGCTACAGCGTGGCGCTCTGCGCGGTGACGTGGATGCTGTTCGTGCGCGTGCGCGGACGCATCGCGTTCTGGGTCTGAGGGCAGCATGACGGCCGAGATCGACGTACGCGGCGTCAGCCTGAATTTCCCGCTCTATCACGGCAATGCGCGCAGCCTGAAGCGCACGGTGTTCTCCAACCTCTCCGGGCGCATGGGCAACGACCAGCGGCATCGCGTGGTGGTGCAGGCGTTGCGCGACATCAGTTTCCGGCTCGGCTGCGGCGACCGGCTCGGCCTGGTCGGCACCAACGGCGCCGGCAAGACGACGCTGCTGCGCACGCTGGCCGGCATCTACGAGCCGCTGGTCGGCCAGGTGCGCGTGCGCGGCACGCTGAACGCGCTGCTCGATCCGCAGCTCGGCATGAACCTCGAACTGACCGGGCGCGAGAACATCATGCTGCGCGGCCTCTACAACGGCCTCAGCCGCGCCGCGATCCGCCAGTTGGAGGAGGACGTGGCGGCGTTCGCCGAGCTCGATGACTTCCTGGACCTGCCGGTGCGCATCTACAGCTCCGGAATGGTGGTGCGGCTCGGCTTCGCGCTCGCCACCGCGATCCGGCCGCAGGTCCTGCTGATGGACGAATGGTTTCTCGCCGGCGACGCCGTGTTCATGGAAAAGGCGCGCGGCCGGCTGGAGGACATGGTGCGCGGTGCCGAGATTCTGGTGCTTTCCTCGCACATGACGCAGGTGGTGCTGGACTGGTGTACGCGGGTGATCTGGATGGACCAGGGCCGCATCCGCGAGGATGGGCCGGCCGCCGAGGTGCTGCGACACTACACGGACCTGGCGGAACGGGCCGTCTCAGCCGCGGCCTAGCAGGCGCCCGAACCAGCGCCGCGGCGCTGCCTCCCGCTGCAGCACGACCAGATCCTGCCAGTTGCCCAGCCCGCCGGCGCGATACAGCCGCGGCGTCAGCACGCGCCCCCAGTTGCGGCGGGTGAATGCCTCGGTCTGGTAGGTGGCGCGGTAGTAGTCGTCCGGCGCGATGCCGTCGAGCCGCGCGTCGCGCGTGCCATCGACCAGGCCGCGGCGTTCGAGTTCCGCCCGCCGCGCCGGCGGCAGCGGCAGCGCCGCGAGCGGACCATGCACGGATGCGACGAACACGCCGCCCGGCGCCAGCACGCGGCGGATCTCGGCGAGCCAGCGCTGCTGCACCGGCCAGGCCAGATGCGTCATCACCGAGGCGGCAACCACCGCGTCGAAAGCACCGTCCGCGAACGGCAGCGGCGGGAACGGGTCGGTGGCGTGGAACGTGCCGCCGGGGACGTTGGCCCGGCACCAGGCGATCGCGGCGGCATCGATGTCGCAGCCGACCGGCTGCAACCCGCGCCAGAGCAACGGCATGAACCGCGTCGCCCGCGCCGGACCGCAGCCCCAGTCGAGCAGCCGCGGCGTCGTTGCGGGCGGCAGGTGGCGCCGCACCGCGGCCAGCAGTTGCGCGGCGATGCCGAGGCCGGCGCGGTTGAACCAGGCCGCGTCGCGCCCGGCAGAAACGCGCTCCATCATCGCCGCCTCCGGCGTCGGCACCGGCGGCACGCCACCTTCCGGCCAGTATTCCTCCGCCGCCGCTACCGTCCTGCCCTGCGCGAGACCCAGCGTTTCGACGTGCAGCAGCCGATCCGCCGGTGCCGCGGCAAAGGCGCCCTGCACGCGAAACGCCGAGCATCCGGCATGCGCGACCGCAGGAAAGGTCGCCGCCACGTCGGGCCGCGCCGTCACCGGCGCCTCGCCGAGCACGACCCCGTCGATGCGCAGGCGGACGGTGTCGATTGGATGGTCGGGGTGCAGCAGCCACCCCGCCGCCGCCGCCGTGCCGCCGCGCACGCTCAGCCCGTCGAGGCAGCCCAGCGCGCCGGCGGGTTGCCCTGCGTCGTTCCGCTGCACCGTTCCACCCCCTCTCTTCGCCGCCACGATAGCCGCCGCCCGCAGCGTGCGGAACGGCACCGACCGCAGATCGGGGAGCGAGACAGACTCGAGGCGCTTGACGCAGGGGGCTCGCCAACGGCAGACTGCCTGGACGTCGATTTCCGCATGCCGGCACTTTCTTCATGTCTGGCCTGTCCACGGCGTTGATCGGTCAACTTGCCGGGACAGAGCGGCTGTCCGGGTGCGGCTTGCCGCGCACACAGTGCGCCCGCGGGACCCTAATCGCATCACGGTCTTGCGAGATCCATGCATGCCGCCGCATCCATACCGTAGGCGGACGTGACAGGGGAGAAATGTCAGGAATCGTTAGTCACACTGGTGGCGGCCGACGCGAATCGGGACAAATTTTGACAAAACAATAGTATGCGGCAGGTTCATGTCCGTTTAGGATTTATCTGCGAAAAGGCTCCTGAAATGCAGGCGGACACAGTCCCATGATGTATAAGACAGGCTTGGCGCCGGCTCTCGTGCCGCAGTCGGGGCCGGATGTGGCCGGCGATCTGCGGTTGGAAGACACGGCGGCCAGCGCGCTGGATTTGCCGCGGCTGGCGCAGGCGTTCGCGTCCGATCCGCGCGTCGTCGTGCTGCGTGGCACGCTGCTCGCCCTGGTGCGGCGCGACGGCCGCGACCTCACGGCGCGCCAACTGACCGCGTTCCTGACCGTCTATATGGACGAAACCACGCATACGGTCAGCAGCCTGGCCGAGCTGCTGCACATCTCCCGTCCCGGCGTGACGCGGATCATGGATCGGCTGGTGCAGTTCGATCTGGTGTCGCGCGAGGAGGACCGGGAGGACCGGCGGCGCGTGCTGGTGCGTCGCACCACGCGCGGCGGCGCCTTCTTCCGCGAGCTGGTCAATATCGGCCGCAGCATCCCGGTGGAGAGCGACGCCGCGCAGATCTGAGCCGTCAGGTCGGCGGCCGGCAGAAGACGAAATCACAGCCGGCGTCGGCCTGCATCACCTGATCCAAGTATAGCCTGAGATAGCCGCGTTCGGCCCCCGCTGGCGGGGCCGGAGGCGTCCAGGCGGTGCGGCGGCGGGCCAGTTCCCCGTCGTCCACCAGCAGATCGAGGCGCCGCGCCTCCGCGTCGAGACGGATGCGGTCGCCGGTTCGCACCAGCGCCAGCGGCCCGCCGACCGCGGCTTCGGGGGCGGCATGCAGCGCGATGGTGCCGAAGGCGGTGCCGCTCATGCGCGCATCCGAGATGCGGACCATGTCCTTCACCCCGGCCCGCGCCAGCCTGCGCGGGATCGGCAGTGCGCCGGCCTCCGGCATGCCCGGCGCGCCCTTCGGCCCGGCGTTGCGCAGCACCAGCACGTCGTCCGGCTGCACCTCCAGCGCGTCGCTGTCGATGCGCGCGGCGAGGTCGGCGAGCCCCTCGAACACCACCGCCCGGCCCTCGTGGCGCAGCAGCGCCGGCGTGGCGGCGGAGCGTTTCAGCAGGGCGCCGTCCGGGGCCAGGCTGCCGCGCAGCACCGCCAGCCCGCCGCCGACATGGATTGGCGCGGCGCGGCCGCGGATCACGTCCTGGCCCGGCACCTGTTCCGCCGCGGCGATCACGTCGGCGATCGTGCGGCCGGCCACGGTCGGCGCCGCCAGATCGAGGAACGGCGCCAGTTCCGCCAGCAGCCGCGGCACGCCGCCGGCCCAGTGGAAATGCTCCATGTAATGCGCGCCGGAGGGCTTGAGATCGACCAGCACCGGCACCTCCCGCCCCAGCCGGTCGAAGGCGTCGAGATCGACCGGTAGCCCGAGTCGGCCGGCGATGGCGGTGAAATGGATCAGCGCGTTGGTCGAGCCGCCGATCGCCTGCAGCACGGTGAAGGCGTTGCGCAGCGCCGCCGGGGTGACGATCTGGCGCAGCGTCGGCCCGCCGGCGCGCGCCAGCCGCACCGCCGCCGCCCCCGACGCCTCCGCCAGCCGCACCCGGTCGGCATGGGTGGCGGGCGCGGTGCCGGCGCCCGGCAGCGCCAATCCGATCGCCTCCGTCATGCAGGCGATGGTGCTGGCGGTGCCCATCACCATGCAGGTGCCCTTGGTGGGTGCGAGCCGGCCGCTCAGCGCGTCCATCTCGGCGGCGTCGATCTCGCCGGCGCGGTGGCGTGCCCACAGCCGGCGGCAATCGGTGCAGGCGCCCAGCACTTCGCCCTTGTAGTGCCCGACCAGCATCGGCCCGGTCGGCAGCACGATCGCCGGGATGTCGGCGGAGGCCGCCGCCATCATTTGCGCCGGCAGCGTCTTGTCGCAGCCGCCGATCAGCAGCACCGAGTCCATCGGCTGCGCGCGCAGCATCTCCTCGGTGTCCAGCGCCATCAGGTTGCGCAGGAACATGCTGGTGGGATGGGCGAAGCTCTCGTGGATGGAAATGGTGGGGAAGGCCATCGGCAGGCCGCCGGCCAGCATGACGCCGCGGCGGGCGGCCTCGATCAGCTCGGGGACGTTGCCGTGGCACGGGTTGAAGTCGCTCGCGGTGTCGGTGATGCCGACGATCGGGCGGTCGAGCGCGTCGTCGGTGAAGCCCATCGCCTTGATGAAGGCACGGCGCAGGAACAGCGAAAATCCCGCATCGCCGTAGCTGGTCAGTCCCTTGCGCAAGCCGCCCGTCATGCCCTCGTCCTCCGCGTCGCCGCCGAGGCTAGCGCGGCGCGCCGTGCCCGGACAGCACCTGCATCGCACCGCGGACGCCGTCGCGGAACGCCGCGTCGAAATTCACCCCGCGCACGCCCCAGTCGTAGCCGGTGCCCTGCCAGTCGAGATGCCAATCGGCGACCCAGCCGAGCGCCGCCTCGCTGAGCACGAGCGCGCCCACGAGCGGCACAAATCCCGGCGGGCGCGCCTGCGGATCACTCATGATGGCCCAGTCCATGCCGTATTTCTCGCCGGCGTCCCGGATCGCGGCCCGCATGCCCGCCGCGCGCGGTTCGATGGTCGTCACGTCGAAGGTGTCGCGCGCGCCTACCACATGCACCACGACCACGAGCGGCGGTCGCGGTGTGGTCCACGGCTCCCGGCCCAGCGTGCGCAGGGCGGCGTCGATCCCGTCGCGAGTGAACCGGACGGTCAGGTTGTACGGCCGATCCGAACTGCCCTGCTCGTCGTGATTCGGGATGCCGCTCATGCGGTCCCAATAATCAAAGCCGGTTGCATAATCGGCCGCGTGCGATTCGAGTGCCGGCAGGCGCGGGTCATCCAGCACGGTCGGATCACCGGAGACCTTCGCCAGCACGTCGGCGAGGCAGGCGGCCAGCCCGGCGGGGCGGCTGCGCAGGTCGGTGCCGGTGACGATGGTGCGTGCCTCGTAGCGATCGAGATGCGGGTCCTGCTGCGCAGCGAGCGCCGGCGCGGCCAGCGGAAGGAAGACCAGCATCGCCGCTGCTCGCCGCCGCCACATGGACGCCTCCGTGCGCTACTCCGCCGCCTGCCGCTCCGCCTCCACGATCCGTCCCACGCCGGTCGGTTCGCGTTCCAGCACGATATGGCGCGCCCGCAGGCCGGCGGCGGTCGGGCGGTGTTCGATCGAGACGATGGTGGTGTCCGGCAGCAAGCGCCGCATCGCATCAAACAGCCGCGCCTCCGATTCCGGGTCGAGAATCGCCATCGCCTCGTCAAGGAACAGCCAGTCCGGCTTGGCCAGCAGCGCGCGCGCCAGCGCCAGCCGCTGCTGCTCGCCGCCGGACAGGCGCATGGACCAGTTTTCCTCCTCATCGAGGCGCGGGATCATGTGGGCGAGGCCGGCCTCGGTCAGCGCCTCCTGCACCTCGGCGTCGCTGAACGCGCTGGGCGGCGAGGGGTAGGCGACGGCATGGCGCAATGTGCCGAGCGGGATATAGGGGCGCTGCGGCAGGAACAGCGTGCGTCCCCTGGGCCGCCGCACGCCGCCGCTGCCGAACGGCCAGATGCCGGCGAAGGCGCGGAACAGGGTCGATTTCCCGGCGCCCGACCGGCCGGTGACCAGCACCGGCCTGCCCGGCGTCAGCGTCAGGTCGGCACGCTCCAGCAGCATCTGCCCGTCCGGCAGCGCGATCGTTGCCTGCTGCAGCGCGTAGGCGTCGCCGTCCTCCGCCCGCGCATGCACGCCCTCGAACGCATGTTCCCGCGCCGACTCGATCGCGCGCCAGAACGTGGTCAGACGCTCGACCGTGGCGCGCCATGCGGCGATCGTGCTGTAAGTATCGACGAACCAGGACATCGCGCCCTGCACCTCGCCGAACGCGCCGGAGGTCTGCGTCAGCACGCCGAGCGTCACCTTGCCGGCGAAATAGCGCGGCGCCGCCACCACGATCGGGAACACCGAGGCGACCTGCCCGTACCCGGCGGTGAGCGCATTGAGGAACTTGTAACGCGCCATCAGTTCGCGCCAGTTCGCCGCCAGCGCCGCGAAGCGCGCCAGCAGCGTGCGCCGCTCTTCCGCCTCGCCGCCATAGAGCGCGATGCCTTCGGTGTTCTCGCGCACGCGCACCAGCGCGAAGCGGAAATCCGCCTCCACCCGCTGCTTGCGGAAGTTCAGCGGCACCAGCTTGCGCCCGACCAGATGCGTCAGCCACGTGCCGACCGCGGCATAGACCAGCGCCACCCACACCATATAGCCGGGGATCGACACGCCAAACAGCGCGAACGGCCCCGACAGCGTCCACAGGATGGTGACGAAGGAAACCAGCGAGACGATGTTGGACAGCAGGTCGATGCTGAGGAACAGGATGCCCTGCGTGCCGATCACGCCGTCGCCGATGAAGTCGCGCAGATCCTCGGCGATGCGCTGGTCGGGGTTGTCGGTGTACACCGATCCGTCGCCGGCGGCGCGCATCAGCGCGATGCGGTAATAGGCCCGGTCCGGCGACAGCCATTCGTTGAGGAATTTCTGCGTCATCCACAGCCGCCAGCGGATTTGCAGCCATTGCACCAGATAGACGCGGTACACCGCGATCGCGATGTACACCGCTGCCACCTCGCAGAATCCTGGGAGGATCGGCAGGAACCGCAGGTCGGATTTCTTATAGAAAATCAGCAGATGGATAAAGCTGGTCCAGTCCTTCTCCTGCAGTGCAGTAAAGAAAGCGTTGTTCCAATAATTCAGCACCACGCTCATGCCGACCAGGCAGAGGCGCAGCGCCAGCACCGCGAACAGCATGCCGCGGGCGAACCACTTGTCCTCGGAGAAGTAGTACGGCCTCGCGAGGTGCCAGGCGTCTTTCAGGAACGGGACGATGCCGCGCATCAGCGTGCGCCTCCGCGGCCGCAGCGGCGCGGCGCGGCGTCAGCCGCTGCGCGCCGGTTGGTCAGCCGCCATTCCTCCGCCATGCCATGCTCCCGCCGCCTGCTCATGCCCCAGACTTGCCCCCGGCGGCCATTGCCGCAAGCCGTCGGCTCAGCCGCCGGCGTCCAGCCGCGCCAGCAGCCCGGCCAGCACCGCCGCGAACATCGCCTCGGTCAGCCGGCCGGTCTGCGTGTTGTAGCGGGACACGTGATAGCTGTCGGCGAGCAGCAGCCCGTCGGGCAGCGCATGGATGGCGCCGTGGCGGAAGCGAATGCGCGTCGGCGGCATGCCGCATGCCTTCAGCACCGCGGCATGGGCGACCACGCCGAGCGCCAGCACGCCGCGCAGGTTCGGCATGCCCTGCATCTCGCCGCGCAGGAAGCGATTGCAGGCGGTGATCTCCGCCGGCTCCGGCAGGTTGGCGGGCGGCACGCAGCGCACCGCGTTGGCGATGCGGCAATCCTGCAGCGCGAGGCCGTCCTGGGGGTCGGCGCGATACGTGCCCGCGGCGAGGCCGAAGCGGAGCAGGGTCTGGTAGAGCAGCACGCCGGCGAAGTCGCCGGTGAATGGGCGGCCGGTGCGGTTCGCCCCCTTCACCCCCGGCGCCAGCCCCACCACCAGCAGCCGCGCCTCGGGCGGCCCGAAGCTCGGCACCGGGGCGTTGAACCAGCCCGGCTGCGCCGCCCGCTGCTGCGCGCGGTAGGCGGCCAGACGCGGACACAGCGGGCAGTCCGCGTCCGGCTGCTCGATCGCGGCGGCAACCATGCGCTGCATGGCTCAGGCGGCGTCGTTGGGGTCGGCGAACGGCTCGGCGGGGGTCTGGCGCAGCGGGCTGACGCGATGCGGCCGCGGCTCCATCTGCCGGCGGGTGAACTCGGGCGCGATCTCGGCCAGCTCGATGAACTGGTCGGCCTGCCGGCGCAGCTCGTCGGCGATCATCGGCGGCGAAGTGCGGATGGAGGAGACCACGGAGACGCGCACGCCACGCCGCTGCACCGCCTCGACCAGCCGGCGGAAATCGGAGTCGCCGCTGAACAGCACAGCATGATCGAGCTTGTCGGCCAGCTCCAGCATGTCGATGGCCAGCTCGATGTCCATGTTGCCCTTGACACGGCGGCGGCCGGTGGCGTCGGTGAACTCCTTGGCGGGTTTCGTGACAAGCGTGTAACCGTTATAGGCCAACCAGTCCGTGAGCGGCTTCAGCGGGGAATATTCCTCGGTCTCCACGACGGCGGAATAGTAGTAGGCGCGCAGGACGTTCGTCTTCCTGCGGAAATATTCCAGCAGGTTGCGATAATCCACGTCGAAGCCGAGATTCCGCGAGGCCGAATAGAGGTTGGCGCCGTCGATGAACAGGGCGGTGCGCTCGGTAGACAGGAAATGCATGAATGTAACCCTTCGTGATGCCGCGTCGTCGCGGCCGGGCGCTGCCGGTGCGGCGCGGAAACGCCGCCTATATTGAACCTTGCAGCTTGCCAAGGAATGAAACCGTCATGAGCAGTTTTCAAGGAGGGAAAGCGTGATTCTGGTGGCGATCGGGGCCAATCTGCCCGGCGCGCGCGGCGAGTCGCCGCTGGTCGCCTGCCGCGCCGCCGCCGAGGCGCTGCGCGGCCTGCCCGGCCTGCGCTTCGCCGCCCTGTCGCGCTGGTACGCGACCGCGCCGGTGCCGCCGTCCGGCCAGCCCGACTACATCAACGGCGTGGCGCGGCTGGAGGGAGACGCGGATCCGGCGTGGCTGCTCGCCCGCCTGCATGCGATCGAGGCGGCATCAGGGCGCGTGCGCACCGAGCGGAACGCGGCGCGCACGCTCGATCTCGATGTGATCGACCTGAACGGCATGGTGCGCGACGCACCGGACCCGGTGCTGCCGCATCCGCGCGCGCATGAGCGGGCGTTCGTGCTGGCGCCGCTGGCGGACGTGGCGCCGGAATGGGTGCATCCGCGGCTCGGCCGGGGCGTCGGGGCGCTGCTGGCGGAACTGGCGGGGCAGCGGATCGCGCGCGCATAGCGCCAACCCGGGTCATTGCCGGCCGCCGCGATCAGATAGCCGTGAGCCGGGCTTCTGAGATGCTTAAGCCATTGCCGATCCATCGGCGCCCTGATAGTTAAGTACATGCTTAACCGATCGGTTGCCCTCGACCACACCTTCCAGGCCCTCGCCGACCCGACGCGACGGGCGATCATGGAGCAGCTCGCGCGCGGGCCGGCCTCGGTCAGCGCCCTGGCGCGGCCGATCGCCATGTCGCTGCCGGCGGTGCTGCAGCATCTGGCGGTGCTGGAGGGCTCGGGGCTGGTGGTCTCGGAAAAGGTCGGCCGGGTGCGGACCTGCCGCATCGAGCCGCGCGCGCTCGGTCTCGCGGAGGACTGGATCAGTGCCCGCCGCACGGAATGGGCGCGCCGGCTGGATCGGCTGGGCAGCTATCTCGACGAACTGCAACGCAAGGGAGACGGCGATGAGCCACGCGACTGACATCGGGGCCGGCAGCACAACCAGGTCCCTGACGATCTCCCGCACATTTGCCGCGCCGCGCCGCCGCGTGTTCCAGGCCTGGAGCAGCGCCGGGCACATGCAGCGCTGGTTCTGCCCCGAGGGCCTCACCGTGCCGCAGGCCGAGATCGACTTCCGGCCGGGCGGCGTCTGCGCCATCTGCATGCGCGCGCCCGACGGCGAGGAGTTCTGGTCGCGCGGCTACTACATCGAGATATCGCCGCCGGACCGGCTGGTGTTTGCCTCCGTCGTCGCGATCGGCGGCGTGGAGCGGTTCTCCGCCCGCACCACCGTCACGTTCGAGAACGACGCCGGTGGCACCCGCATGACCGTCCACCAGGACTACGACATCCACGACGAAGCCTTCGGCGGGGCGGTCGCGGGCGCGTCGGAGGGCTGGCGCACCACGCTCGACAAGCTGGACCGCGAGGTGGCACGCATCCAGGCCGCGCACGGCCATTCCGTCACGCATGCCAGCTTCTCGCTCGAACGGACCTACAACGCGCCACCGGCGACGGTGTTCCGTGCGCTCGCGGACCAGGCGGCAAAGGCGCGCTGGTTCCACGGCGGCGACACTTACACGGTGCTGGAGCACGTCATGGACGTCCGTCCCGGCGGGCACGAGCGCCTGCAGGGGCGCTGGGCGAACGGCATGGTCTCGACTTTCGATGCAGTCTATTGCGACGTCGTGCCCGACACGCGGCTCGTCTATGCTTATCAGATGAGCCTCGACGCACGAAAGATTTCGGTCTCGCTCGCCACGGTGGAACTGCATCCGGCGGGCGCGGGCACGCGGCTGGTCGTCACCGAGCAGGGCGCCTTCCTCGACGGCCATGACGATGACGGCTCACGCGAACGGGGCACCGGCTTCCTGCTGGACCGGCTCGGCGCCTCGCTGCAGGACTGACCGGCGCAATTGCGCGGCCCAGCCGCGCGCCCGCAGCCGCAGCCCCGACGGCGACCACGCCGGCGCCGCCTCCAGCCAGTAGAGCGGCGTGGCGGCTGCGGCGAGGCTGGTCTTGTAGCGGCTGTCGCCGGCCAGGAAGTCATACACGGCCACGCCGTCCGCGCGCGCCCGCCGGATCGCGGCGTGGTGGCAGGTCAGGCCCGGCTTGCCGTGCCGCCCGGCGGCGGCGTAGTCGAAGCCGGACTGATAGGCCAGCACACGGTCGCCGAGCCGGAAATTGTAGAGATAGCCGATCACGCCGGCGGCGCCGTCGATGCGCAGCAGCTCCGCTTCCCCGCGTGGCAGGGCGCGGGCGAGCAGGGCGGCGTGGAAGCGCCGGAAATCCGGGTTGGCGAAGGCGCCCGGTCTGCCGCGCGCGACCCAGCTCGCCTGATGCAGCTCCGCCAGCGCGTCGAGGAAGGCCAGCGCCTGCGCAAGTCCCGCCGCCCGCGTCACGCGGATGCCGGCCGCGCCGCCGAGGCGGCGGTCGGAGCGGCGGAGCTGCTGGCGCGTGTTGGCCGAACGGCTTGCCAGATACGCATCCGGCCCCGCCGGCAGGGTGGCCAGCGCGACATACGGGGCGGCGGCGGCGTGCCGTACCCTCACCGCGCCTTGCGCGCGCAAGGCCGCCAGATGCGCCGCATCGACGCCGGACAGACGCAGGGTCCGGCGCGTCGCCAGCAGGGCGGC
>JAJZVE010001005.1 GCA_021845835.1 Pseudomonadota bacterium
GGGGCGGCCTTCATGATCCCGGCGGCGCTCGGCGTGCAGGAAGGCGGCTTCGTCGGCTTCGGCCATCTGCTCGGCATCGCGCCGGAGACCGCGCTGGCGCTGTCGCTGGCCCACCGGGCGCCGGACATCCTGCTCGGCCTGCCCGGCCTTGTCGCCTGGCACGGGCTGGAGGTCCGCCACCATGCCCGCGCCCTGCGGGCACGGCGCGCGGCATCGGCGCGGACATCCGCGTGAGGCGATTCTGCGTCAGGCGACGGGGATGCTGAGCGATGCGCCCGGCAGGATTCGAACCTGCGACCAGACCGTTATGAGCGGCCAGCTCTGACCGCTGAGCTACGGGCGCGCCATCGCCATGCCGGACCTATGCCGCCGCCGCCCCCCGGAAATCAAGCGGCGTCCCGGACAGGCTCAGCCGTCGGTTGCCTGCCCATGACGCTTCTGCCATTTTCCGCAGCCGATAACAGGCCGAATGCCCGCCCGGCGCAGCCGCGCCCGGCCCGGGAATATCTGCCGGAAATTGAACTCATTACGGGAGTGGTTTGGATGTCCGCGGCTTCGATAGCCATCCTTGCCTGCGGGCTGGTGGCCCTGGCCTATGGCCTGGTCACCGCCCGCCAGGTGCTCGCCGCCGATGCCGGCAGCGCGCGCATGCAGGAAATCTCCGGCGCCGTCCAGGAAGGCGCGCGCGCCTACCTGAACCGGCAATACACCACGATCGGCATCGTGGGCGTGGTCATCTTCGTGCTGCTCTGGCTGCTGCTCGGCGTGCATGTCGGCATCGGCTTCATCATCGGCGCGGTGCTGTCGGCCGCCGCCGGCTATGTCGGCATGAACGTCTCGGTGCGCGCCAATGTCCGCACCGCCCAGGCGGCGCGGCAGGGGCTGGCCGCCGGCCTCGGCATCGCCTTCAAGTCCGGCGCCATCACCGGCCTGCTGGTGGTCGGCCTCGGCCTGCTCGGCGTCACCGCCTATTACTGGATCCTGCGCTCCTCCCACCCCCACAACCTGCGCTGGGTGATGGAGGCGATGGTGGCGCTGTCCTTCGGCGCCTCGCTGATCTCGATCTTCGCGCGCCTCGGCGGCGGCATCTTCACCAAGGGCGCCGACGTGGGCGCCGACCTGGTCGGCAAGGTCGAGGCCGGCATCCCCGAGGACGACCCCCGCAACCCGGCCGTGATCGCCGACAACGTGGGCGACAACGTCGGCGACTGCGCCGGCATGGCCGCCGACCTGTTCGAGACCTACGCGGTCACCATCGTCGCCACCATGCTGCTGGCCAGCCTGTTCTTCACCGGCGCCTGGGCCGACCGGCTGATGATGCTGCCGCTGGGCATCGGCGGCGTCTGCATCCTGACCTCGGTCGCCGGCACCTATTTCGTGAAGCTCGGCGCCAACAACAGCATCATGGGCGCGCTGTATCGCGGCCTGGTCGTCACCGGCGCGCTGTCGGTCGTCGCCATCGCCATCGTGATCGCCATCGCCGCCGGGTTCTCCACCCCGATCCCGCTCGGCGCCGGCGCCGGCGCGACCACCATCACCGGCTTCTCGCTGTTCGCCTGCGCGCTGATCGGGCTCGCGGTGACCGGCCTGATCGTGTGGATCACCGAATACTACACCTCCACCGAATACCGGCCGGTGCGCAGCATCAGCCAGGCCTCCACCACCGGCCACGGCACCAACGTGATCCAGGGCCTCGCCATCTCGATGGAATCGACGGCGCTGCCGGTGCTGGTGATCTCGCTCGGCATCGTGCTGGCCTATCTCGCCGCCGGCCTGTTCGGCATCGCGGTCGCGGCCACCACCATGCTCTCGCTCGCCGGCATGATCGTCGCGCTCGACGCCTACGGCCCGGTGACGGACAACGCCGGCGGCATCGCCGAGATGGCGGAGCTGCCGTCCGACGTGCGCAAGATCACCGACGCGCTGGACGCGGTCGGCAACACCACCAAGGCGGTGACCAAGGGCTATGCGATCGGCTCCGCCGGCCTCGCCTCGCTGGTGCTGTTCGCCGCCTACACCGAGGACCTGCACTACTACTTCCCCAAGCAGGCGGTCGATTTCGCGCTGCAGAACCCGTACGTGGTGATCGGCCTGTTCATCGGCGGCCTGCTGCCCTACCTGTTCGGCGCCATGGGCATGACCGCGGTCGGCCGCGCCGCCGGCTCGGTGGTGGTGGAAGTGCGGCGGCAGTTCAAGGAAATCCCCGGCATCATGGCCGGCACGGCGAAGCCCGACTATGGCCGTGCGGTGGACATGCTGACCAAGGCCGCGATCAAGGAGATGATCCTGCCGTCGCTGCTGCCGGTGCTGGCGCCCTTCGTGCTGTTCATCGTGATCCGCTTCATCGGCGGGCGCTCGGCGGCCTTCGCCTCGGTCGGCGCGATGCTGCTCGGCACCATCGTCACCGGCCTGTTCGTCGCCATCTCGATGACCTCGGGCGGCGGCGCCTGGGACAACGCGAAGAAATACATCGAGGAAGGCAATCACGGCGGCAAGGGCTCGGACGCGCACAAGGCGGCCGTGACCGGCGACACCGTGGGCGACCCCTACAAGGACACCGCCGGCCCGGCGGTGAACCCGATGATCAAGATCACCAACATCGTCGCCCTGCTGCTGCTCGCGATCCTCGCCAGCATGGGCTGAGCCCGACGCCTCACCCAGCCCTCTCCCCCCGTTCCGCGCGGGGGG
>JAJZVE010001006.1 GCA_021845835.1 Pseudomonadota bacterium
CCGGCGCAGGATCCCCGCCTTCTCCGCCGGCAGCACCCCGGCATGGACCTCCGCGATACCGAGCGCGGCGGCGACACGCGACGCCGCGCTCACGTTGTCGCCGGTGACCAGAACGGGGTGGATGCCGACCCCGATCAGTGCGCCGATCGCGGCCGCGGCTTCCGCGCGGACCGCATCACCGAATGCCAGTAGCCCGAGCGCCTGCCCGTTCCGCACCACTGCGATCACCGTTCGCCCGGCGTCTTCCAGCACCGCGATACGCCCGGCCGACGTGCTCAGATCGACACCGTTTTCGGCAAGAAAGCGTGGGCTGCCGACCAGCAGCGCCCCGCCGGCCGCCCCATCCAGTTGCACGCGCACGCCCTGCCCGGGCAGCGCGTCGAAGTCGGTGACCTCGGGCAACGCAAGGCCGCGCGCGAAGGCGGCCTTCACCACCGCCTGCGCCAGCGGATGCTCGGCGTTGACCTCCGCCGCGGCGGCCAGTGCGAGCAGCGCATCGGCCGTGATCCCGCCCGCGGCCTCGATCTCGCACAGCGCCGGCCGCCCCTCGGTCACGGAGCCGGTCTTGTCGAGCACCATCCGGCGCACCAGGCGCAATCCCTGGAACGCCTCCCCGGTGCGCATCAGGATGCCCTGCTCGGCGGCCTCCCCGGCACCGCGTACGATCGACAGCGGCGCGGAGATTCCGACCGCGCAGGGATAGCCCATCACCAGCACGCTGAGGCCCGCGAACACCGCGCGTTCGATATCGGCCTGCCCGGTCGCGAACCACGAGCCGAGCAGCCAGCCGGCGACCGCAAGTGCCGAGATGGCCAGGACGGTCGGCGTATAGACGCGCAGCACCCGATCGACGAGATGCAGCAGCCCGGGCTTCAACGCGCGCGCGTCCTCCACCTGGCGGATCACCTGATGCAGGAAGCTCTCGGCGCCGATGGCGCTCACCCGCACCAGCAAGGTGCCGGTGCCGTTGATCGCGCCGCCGATGACGGGATCGCCCTCGGTCTTCTCGACCGGGAGCGGCTCGCCGGTGACCAGCGCTTGATCGACGCTGGAACGGCCGCGGACGACGATGCCATCCACCGGCACGCGCTCGCCGGGGCGGATGCGCACCAGATCGCCGCGCGCGACGGCCTCGATCGGCACCTCCTGTTCCGCCCCGTCGCGCTCCACGCGGGCGGTCTCCGGTTGCAGATCGAGCAGCTTCTTCACCGCCTGGGAGCTGCGGGTCTTGACGATCAGCAACAGCCACTCCGAGAAGATGTGGTAGGTCGTGATCATCACCGTGACGGCGAAGAACGCCGCCGTCGGATACCCCGGCTGGTCGCGCACGAAGCCGATGGCCCCGCCCGCGATCCCGGCGAGGGCGCCGAGTTCGAGCAGGACGTGCTGGTTCAGGATGCCGCGCCGCAGCGCCTGGACCGCCATGCGCAGGATGTGCCTGCCAATGCCGAACACCAGCGCCAGCGCCAGCGCCGCAACGATCCAGGGTGTCGCCGCGGCGAACCAGCCCGCGGATCGGAGGATGAACAGCGCCGCCACCGCCGCCATCAGCGCGGCGGTCCTGGCCAGCGCCGCGGCGCGGCCACGGGCGCGCAGCACGAGATAGACGACACCCAGCAGGCTCGCGAACACCGTCGCCTGCAATAGGATCGCGGCCGGACCCGCCGTGCTGGCGATCAGAGCGACGGCGAGCAGGCTAAACGCTGTGGCGGTCAGGAAGCGGCGGCCCTCCCGCACCAGATCACGCTCTTCGTCCTCGAAGGCGCGCAGCTTGCGCGGATCGGACACGGTGTAGCCGATGTCGCGCAGGATCTGGAGCAGCGCCTCCGGGCGCGCGACCCTGGGGTCGTATTCCACCAGCGCCTGCTCGTGGGTCAGGCTGACGGCGACCTTATCGACGCCGGGCTGACGTCCCAGCGCCTTCTCGATCGTGCCGGTGCAGAGCGAGCAGTGCAGCCCGCCGATCCGCGCGCGAATCCGGGCCCGGTCCGGGCGGTCCGCTGGATCCTCCGTCCAGGGACGGACTCCGGGCGGTGCGATGGTCGTGCTCATGGTCACCTCCAGCGATGCGCGCCCATCAGGGTTTGATGGTCGCGAACAGGGCGAAGCCGATCGACCACAGGCCGAGCGCGATCAGGACGAGGCCGGTCCAGACCGGGGCTTGCGTCGTGCATCGGGCCACGCGGTCGATGGCCCGCCGGGTCGGCGCGAACAGGACCGCGAGGATCAGCGGCAGCGACAGCGCCAGGCCGAACAGCGCGAGCGAGGCGAACCCGCCCAGGGCCGAACCGCCGGCGGCCCCGGTGGCGGCGGCGGCGCCCAGCAGCGCAAAGATCAGCGGCGCCGCGCAGGCGGGAATATTCAGGCCGAGCAGGACGCCCAGGAGCGCCGATCCGCGTGCCGCGCCGACGCGCCGCAGGCCGGGGCCCACGGCGACCATCAGCCGCCCGGCCATCCCCGCCAGGAACAGCACCCCGAGACCGGCATAGACGATGCCGAGCAGCAGCCAGCCGGCGCGCTGGAAGCCCAGGAATGCGGTCCCGAGCCCCGCCGCCGGTGCGCCCGCGAGGCCGATGAACCCCGCGCGGGTGGCGGCAAACAGGCCCATCTGCGCGAGCTGCCGGGCCGCGCTCTGCCCCTCCAGCACCTTGACCATCACCAGGGTCGCGCCGATCGAACAGGGTTC
>JAJZVE010001007.1 GCA_021845835.1 Pseudomonadota bacterium
CATCGGCCCGGCGGACCACCTCGCGCGCGTCGGCGTCCCGGTGGTGCACGACCTGCCCGGCGTGGGCGAGAACCTGCACGATCACTACACGATCGACCTGACCTATGAACTCAGCGGCCCGCACGGACTCGGCCGCTGGCAGCGGCGGCACTGGAAGGCGCTGGCGGGGCTGCAATACTACCTGCTGCGCGGCGGCCCGGCGCTGTCCAACATCGTCGAGGGCGGCGCCTTCCTGCGCGTCGATCCGGCGTCGGAGACGCCCGACACGCAACTGCATTTCGTCGCCGGCGCCGGCGTGCCGGAGGGGTTTCCGCAACTGCCGACGCGCGACGGCTGCATGATCAACGCCTATCTGCTGCGCCCGCAAAGCCGCGGCACGCTCAGGCTGCGCAGCGCCGATCCCGCCGTGCCGCCGGCGATCGACCCGAATTTCCTCGCCGAGCCGGAGGACATGCGCCTCGCGCTCGCCTCGGTCGCGCGGATGCGCGAGATCATGGCGCAGCCGGCGTTCCGCCCCTTCCTCAAGCGCGAGCACCTGCCGGGGCCGGAGGCGGACCTTGACGAATTCGTGCGCGCCGCCGGCCGCACCGGCTATCACCCGACCGGCGCCTGCCGCATGGGCGTCGACGACATGGCGGTGGTCGATCCGCAGCTGCGCGTGCGCGGGATCGAGGGCTTGCGCGTCTGCGACAGTTCGGTGATGCCGAGCGTGGTCAGTTCCAACACCAACGCGGCGACCATCATGATCGCCGAGCGCGCGAGCGATTTCCTGCGCGGCCGGACGGAGGCGGCGGCGGAGATGGCGGCCTGACGCCTATCGCGGCTGTTCTTCCGCCAGGGCGGCGATGGTGCGGGTCAGGATGCGGATGTCGTTGCGGATTTCCGCCGTGGTCTGCACGCGGCCCTGCTCGGTGTCGTTCAGCAGCCGCTGCAGATAGAGCTCGATGTTGCGCAGATGGCTGCGCGACACCTCGTCGAAGCCGCCATCCGCCCGCCGCTCGCCCAGGCGCTGCAGGGCGGGGCCGAGCGCCTGCTGGGTTTCGGCGATGCGCAGCATGAGCTGCTGGTTGGCGCGCATGGTGTCGGACAGCGTGGCGATCCGCTCGGTCAGCGCCACCACCGCCTGGTTGGCTTCCTTCCGCCCGTCCTCGCCGCGCGCCAGGATGCGCTGCAGTCCCTCCATGTTCTCGGCGGTCTGCTCCAGCAGCGCCTGCACATAGACCGGCACCGAGCCTTCGCCCTCGCCGCCCAGCACGCCGGAGGACAGCCGCGTCAGGCCGGCGAGCCATTCCTCCAGCTCGTTGAAGAAGCGGTTCTGCGCCTGCCCGGCGGTGAGGTCGAGGAAGCCCAGCACCAGCGCCCCGGCCAGGCCGAGCATGGAGGAGGAGAACGCCGTGCCCATGCCGCGCAGCGGGCGCGCGAGGCCGGCCTTGAGCTGCTCGAACAGCGCGTTGATGTCGCCCGAGCCGACCGACATGCTGCCGATCACGTCGCCGACCGAATGCACCGTCAGCAGCAGGCCCCAGAACGTGCCGAGCAGGCCGAGGAAGATCAGCAGCCCCACCATGTAGCGCGACAGCTCGCGGCTCTCGTCGAGCCGGCTGGCGATGCTGTCCAGCAGCGCGCGCGTCCCCTGCGCCGAGAGGGTGAAGCGTTCCTGCCCGTCGCGGCCCTTGGCGGTGCGCGCCGCCAGCATCGCCGCCATCGGCGCCAGCAGCTTCGGCGCCGGCACGCCGGCAAGGCGGGCGCGGGCGCGCTGGAACGTCTCCAGCCACGTCACCTCGGGCGTGAGGCGGATCACCTGGCGGATGTTCCAGATGATGCCCAGCGCCAGCACGATCAGGATCAGCGAGTTGAGCAGCGGGTTGTTGTTGAAGGCGGTGAGCAGCGCGCCGAACAGCAGCGCCACCACGACCGCGACCGCGGCGAGGAACACCAGCATGCGGATCAGGTACACGGTCGGGCGCGTCATGGGGCGGCCTTCTGGGGTGGGGCGGTCTGGCCCGGAACGGGAGCGGGTGCGGGTGCGGGCGTGGCGGGCGGCGGGGCGACGGTGACGGCGATGTCCACGCGGTCCGGCGTGACGCCCGCCGGCGGCGGCACCGAGGCGCCGAGCGCGCGGACATAGATGCGCGGCGAGGGCACGCCGGACTGGATCAGCTCCGACCGCACGGCAAGCGCCCGCGACAGCGACAGCCGCCGCGCCGTGGAGGGGTCGTCCGGCGTGG
Organism: Pseudomonadota bacterium; assembly: GCA_021845835.1. Next base: position 2,229 of record JAJZVE010001007.1, read on the forward strand.
CGGCGGCATGGGCGGCGACGTCGAAGGTGGTGCGGTCGGGCGGCGTCGCCTGGGCCAGCGCCTTCAGCGCCGCGGCCGTCTCGGGATTGAGGTCGGCGGAGCCGGTGCCGAAGGTGATGCGCATCCCGCCCTTGGTGCGGACCACCCCGCCCGCTGCCGATTGCGTCACGGTGGGCGGCGGCGGCGGTTGCGGCGGGCGGGTCGGCACCACCAGGGGCGGCGGCAGCACCGGCGCCGGCGGCGGCGCGGCGGGGATGGTCGGCTGCACCGTCGCGGCGGCGGGCCGGTCGCCTGGCAGGGGCGGCAGCGTCTGGTGCGGGCCGTTGGGGTGCGCGTGCGGGTCGCGCGCATGCCATTGCGCCCGGACCGGCATGGGACCGAGGCAGGCGAGGAGCACGGCGACCGTCAGCCGCGTCGCGACCGGGTGAATTGATGCGCGCATGAACGGAGGCACCCTA